>SLDE01000148.1 GCA_007125455.1 Ectothiorhodospiraceae bacterium | reverse complement strand
TGTGCTTGAAAACATGATCCGCAACCGCAATCTGCAGGCCGAGATCATGCCCTCTGGCCGCCCGGTGCACAAAGGCTGGATCTCCTCGCGTTATGGCATGCGCAACGACCCCTTCAGCGGCAAACGGGCATATCACAACGGGCTGGATATCGCCGCACCGGAGGGGACCGATGTCTTTGGCGTGGCCGCCGGTGTGGTCACCTGGGCGAGTCGTCGCGGCGGCTACGGCAAGCTGGTAGAGATCAACCACGGTAATGGCTACACCACGCGCTATGCGCACCTGAAGTCGATCCTGGTCGAGGTGGGCGATACCATCCCCAAGGGACAACTGATCGGTAAGCTGGGCACCACGGGGCGCTCATCCGGGCCACACGTCCATTTTGAGGTGCGGATCGACGGTAAAACCGTTGACCCAATGACCTATGTGCGCGCAGGAAGCTGATTAGCCCATCATGAGCGCTTCACCACGCTATTTGCACCGCAATACCCGCGCCATGCTGCTGGGTGTCTCATTGCTATTGATGAGTGCCAGTGCCGCAGAATTGCGTGAGCTGGGCGTGGATCGCGATATCCTGCAGCAGGCCGATAGCCAGGCGCTGGCTCAGACCGATCCACTATTACTCCAACAACTGATTGCTGGCCTGAGCCTGTTGAGCTATGGCGAGCAGGAGCAACGCTATCAGCAGATAAAGCGCCTGTCGGCCCTCACCGCAGGGGCCGGACAAGCACTCTCTGCCACGGTTACACTCAACACCCCCTACCAACAACTGGACCGGCGGATCGATCTTGCCGAATCCCGTCCTGCGCATTTGAGCGGCTCCTCCTCGATTCTCCTGTAAGGCCGCAATACCCAAAACGGCAAGGGCGCACTGCCCATGCCGTACGCACAGCTTTGTAGACAGGAAGGGATCATGATTAACACATTTATTAACAAGTTTTTTGGTAGCCGTAATGATCGCGCCGTCAAGCGGATGCGCCGCACTGTGGAGCGGGTTAACGCCTTTGAGGCTGAGCTTGAGCCGCTCTCGGATGAGGCCCTCCAGGCCAAGACCCAAGCGTTTCGTCAGCGTCTGAGCGAAGGTGCCAAGGTCGATGATTTACTGCCCGAGGCCTTTGCCGTGGTTCGCGAGGCGAGCAAGCGGGTGATGGGGATGCGCCACTTTGATGTCCAGGTGGTCGGTGGCATGGTGCTTAATAGTGGCAAGATCGCCGAGATGAAGACCGGCGAGGGCAAGACCCTCATGGCCACTCTGCCCGCCTATCTCAATGCCCTGACCGGACAAAGCGTCCACGTGATTACCGTGAATGATTATCTGGCGCGTCGTGATGCCGAGTCGATGGGGCAGCTCTACAGCTTTTTGGGCCTGACTACCGGTGTGATCGTCAACGGCATGGCCACCGAGGAGCGCCGGGAGGCCTATGCCTGCGATATCGTCTACGGCACCAATAACGAGTTTGGCTTTGACTATCTGCGCGACAATATGGCCTTTTCCAGTGAGGATAAGGTGCAACGTGGGCTTTATTTTGCGGTTATCGATGAAGTCGATTCCATCCTCATCGACGAAGCGCGCACACCCCTGGTGATCTCCGGCCCGGCCGAAAATAGCTCTGAGCTGTATCTCAAGATCAATACCCTGGTGCCACGCCTGCAAAAGGTGGAAGAAGAGGACGGCCCCGGCGACTTTACCGTCGATGAAAAGACCAAGCAGATCCACCTTACCGAGGAAGGGCATCAGCACGTGGAAGAATTGCTGATCGAAGGTGGTCTGCTGCAGGAGGGGGATTCGCTCTACGATGCGGCCAATATCAACCTGATGCACCACTTCAATGCCGCATTGCGTGCCCATGCGATCTACCAAAAGAATGTCCACTATATCGTCACCAACAACCAGGTCGTGATCGTCGATGAGTTTACCGGTCGCACCATGCCGGGGCGGCGCTGGTCCGATGGCCTGCATCAGGCCGTGGAGGCCAAGGAGGGCGTGGCGATTCAGAATGAAAACCAGACCCTCGCCTCGATCACCTTCCAGAACTACTTCCGTCTTTACGACAAACTGTCGGGCATGACCGGCACCGCCGACACCGAGGCCTACGAGTTTCAGCAGATCTACGGGCTGGAGGTTATGGTGGTACCCACCCACCGCCCGATGATCCGCGAGGACATGCCCGATCTGATCTACCTCTCCAGCGAGGAGAAGTACGAGGCGATTATTGAAGACATCATCGACTGCAGCAAACGTGGGCAGCCGGTGCTGGTGGGGACCACCTCGATCGAGTCATCGGAATTCCTCTCCACGCGCCTGAAGAAGGCCGGGATCAAGCATGAGGTGCTGAACGCCAAGCAGCATGAACGTGAAGCGGACATCGTCGCCCAGGCTGGCCGCCCCAGTGCGGTGACCATCGCCACCAATATGGCGGGGCGTGGTACCGATATCGTGCTGGGCGGTAATCTGGAATCCTCCCTGGAGGCGCTGGGTGAAGAGGCTAGTGAGGCGCAGCGTGCAAAGGAGCGCGAAGAGTGGGAGGCGCGTAATACCCAGGTGCTGGAGGCCGGCGGCCTGCACATCATCGGCACCGAGCGACACGAGTCTCGCCGCATCGACAACCAGCTGCGGGGCCGTTCCGGTCGTCAGGGGGATCCGGGCTCCACTCGTTTCTACCTCTCGCTGGATGATAGCCTGATGCGTATCTTCGCCTCAGATAAGGTCTCGGCCATCATGCAGAAGCTGGGGATGCAAAAGGGCGAGGCGATCGAACACCCCTGGGTTTCGCGTGCCATCGAGAACGCCCAGCGCAAGGTGGAGGGGCACAACTTCGATGTTCGCAAGCAGTTGCTTGAGTACGATGATGTGGCCAATGACCAGCGCAAGGTGATCTACGAACAGCGCAACGAGCTGATGGCCATTGATGATATCTCCGAGACCATCAAGGCGATGCGTGAGGATGTGGTCTCCGCCACCATCGACGAATATATCCCCCCACAGAGCCTGGAAGAGCAGTGGGATGTGCAGGGCCTGACCGATCGTCTGGAGGATGACTTCGGTATCAAGTTGGATATTCAGTATTGGCTGGACAGCGATGATCACCTGCATGAAGAGCCGCTACGCCAACGTATCCTCGATGAGATCGTCGCCGCCTACGAAGAGAAAGAGCAGCGGGCTGGCGACAAGGTCATCCGACACTTTGAAAAGGCGGTCATGTTGCAGGTGCTCGACAGTCTGTGGAAGGAACATCTGGCGGCGATGGACTACCTGCGTCAGGGGATCGGCCTACGTGGCTATGCCCAGAAGAACCCCAAGCAGGAGTATAAGCGTGAGGCCTTTGCGCTGTTTCAGCAGCTGCTGGAGCGGGTCAAGCACGAGGTGATTAGCGTGATCTCCAAGGTGCAGGTGCGCGCTGAGGAGGACGTAGCGGCGGTGGAAGAACAGCGCCGTATTGACGCTGAACTGCAGTTCAAGCATGCCCAGGTCAGCAACTTTGATCCCGGTAAATCGGCCACTCCGGAGCGGAGCGATGCATCCCAGACCTTTGTGCGTGAAGGGCGTAAGGTGGGGCGCAACGACCCGTGTAGCTGTGGCTCCGGCAAGAAGTACAAACAGTGTTGCGGGAAGTTGAGTTAAGGGCGAACCGTACTACACCGGTGCGGCGTCTTTTTCTCGCAGCATCCATCGTCGATACAACCAGCGGAGATAACCATGGCCGTCGCCTACCCTGCCGTGCCCAGACTTCACCCGGTTGCCGGGATCCGTATCGGTGTCACCAGCGCCGGGATAAAGAAACCGGGGCGGCGCGATACCGTCCTGTTTGAGCTGGCCGAGGACACGGTCTGCGCGGCGGTGTTCACCCGTAACGCCTTTTGTGCCGCCCCCGTGGTGGTCGCCAGGGAACACCTGCACAGCACAGCTGCGCGTTGGCTGTTGATCAATACCGGCAATGCCAATGCGGGCACCGGGGCACAAGGGCTCTCCGATGCCCGTCGCTGCTGCGCCGTGCTGGCCGAGCAGTGCGCGGCCAGGCCTGAGCAGGTACTGCCCTTTTCCACCGGGGTGATCGGTGAGCCGCTGCCGATGGACAGGTTGCTGGCGGCGCTGCCTGCTGCGCAAGCGGACTTGGCTGCCGATCACTGGGCGCAGGCCGCCGAGGCGATCCTCACTACCGATACAGTCAGTAAAGGGGAGTCCTGCCAGCTTGAACTGGGCGGTCAGACCGTGACCCTCACCGGGATCGCCAAGGGCTCGGGCATGATCCGTCCCGACATGGGCACCATGTTGGCCTATGTGGCCACCGATGCGCTAATCGAACCGGCCCTGCTGCAAGAGTTGCTCCAGCGCAGTGTAGACCATTCCTTTAATCGCATCACCGTGGATGGCGACACCTCCACCAACGACGCCTGCCTGCTTATGGCAACCGGTCGCTCGGGGGTGAGCCTGCCACGTGGCAGTGCCGAGCTGGAACAGTTTAGCCGCGCACTCATCACGCTGATGCAGGGCCTGGCCCAGCGCATCGTTCGTGACGGCGAGGGGGCCACCAAGCTGATCACCATCGAGGTGGAAGGCGGGCAGAGCGAGCAGGAATGCGCCCAGGTGGCCTATACCATCGCCCACTCGCCGCTGGTGAAGACGGCGCTGTTTGCCAGCGATCCCAACTGGGGGCGCATCCTTGCCGCCGTGGGACGGGCTGGATTATGCGAACTGCAACTGGATACCATCCGGATCTACCTGGGTGAGGTCTGTATTGTGCAAGGCGGCGGACGTGCCCCGGACTACACCGAGGCGCAGGGCCAGCAGGTCATGGCACGTGACGAGATCACCATCCGGGTGGAACTGGCCCGTGGGGGCGCCAGCACCACCGTGTGGACCTGTGATTTTTCCTACGATTACGTCAAGATCAACGCGGAGTATCGTACTTAACCCGAACCTTGCATCGGCGGTATACGAGGCCAGTGCAAAGGAGTTAGCGTGAGTCGTCCCCATTACCACATCGGCGCTGCCGTGATTGAGAACACAGCCGGTGAGATCCTGCTGGCAAAGCGCCCTGAGCACCTTGACCAGGGTGGGCTGTGGGAGTTTCCCGGTGGCAAGGTGGAGCCTGGAGAATCGCTCAGGGAGGGCTTGGCGCGCGAGCTGCGGGAGGAACTGGGTATTGGCATTGAGCAGGCCCACCCGCTGATCCGCATCCCCTGGGATTATCCACAACACAGCGTGTTGCTGGATGTGTGGCGTGTTACCGCCTTCAGTGGTGAGCCGCATGGAGCCGAGGGGCAGCCGCTGCGCTGGGTTGGCGCTGAGAACCTGCCCGAGTATGCCTTCCCCCCGGCCAATCGGGCGATTGTCAGCGCGGCACGCCTGCCCCACCGTTACCATATCACCCCCGATCCGGGAGGGCCTGCAGAGTGGTCCGCATTCCTGCAGCAGCTGGACAAAACCCTTGAGCGAGGTGCCCGCCTGCTTCAATTGCGCGCCAAGAAGCTCGATACAGGGCAATATCGTGAACTGGCCCAGGAGGTGGTGCGGCGCTGCCATCACCACGGTGCGCAATGCCTGCTGAACAGCGATGCGGCGCTGGTGGTGGAGCTGGGAGCCGATGGCGTTCATCTCGACTCAGGGCGGCTGCAAAAGGCGGTGCAGCGCCCGCTGGAGGAGCCGCTTTGGGTGGCCGCCTCCTGCCACAACGAAGCTCAGCTGCGTCAGGCTATGGCTATCGGGGCCAGCTTTGCGCTGATGTCCCCAGTCAAGGCCACCGCCAGCCACCCAGGGGTAGAAGGTATTGGCTGGGTACAGTTTGCACAGATGGCCGAGCTTGCGGCGATCCCCCTATACGGGCTGGGGGGGATGGAGCCCGGCGACGAGCGGGATGCCTGGCAGCACGGTGGCCAGGGAATTGCAGCGATCCGCGCCCTGTGGGGCTAGCCTAATTCCGCTCGCTTTCATCCTCCTCCGGGAGGATGACTGGCGGGCCGGGGATGCGGTGCCCTTCGCTGGCCCATTCCCCCAGATCGATCAGCTTGCAGCGCTCGCTGCAGAATGGACGCCAGTGGCTTTGTTCGCTCCAGACCACCGACTGCTCACAGGTCGGGCATTTGACGGTCATACTCATAGGCTGCAACAGGCAAGGTGGAAGTGGATGTCTTCCTCGACCAACTGCGCCCGCTCCTTGCCTGGACGCATGAAGCGAACACTGAAGCGGTGGCGGCTGCCGCTGATCTCGGCATAATAATCGCTTTCACACGGCAGCATCACCCTAACCAACTGAAACGGCGTACTGTTATCCAGTTGGCGCTGGTAGCTGCCGCGTTTGGCCAGGCACTCACGGGCCTCGGCGCTGTTGCGGGTCATCTTTAGTAACAGCTCGATGGCCTGCTTGACTGGATCCAGCGTGGCCAGCCACTGACGCTGATCGGCCTGGCGCTTGGCAGGGCCTCCCTCCAGCCAGAGGTGGTAGGCGGGTAGATCGAAGTCGCAGGTGCCACCGGGGATGGCGCTGCGCTGGCGTACGGCCGTGATGAATTCATCATCACGCAGGGCCTGCCCTGGCTGGTTGTTCAGGCCATGCAGATTATCGATCAGGTGCTCCATGGCGCGCAGGATGGTACCCAGTTTGGTGTGATCTACCTGGGGGATATCCATCAGGGCGCGCAGGTTGGTGGTGGCGCGCTCCAGTTCCTTGAGCAGCTCGGTCTTGAGATCCCCTCGGGAGAAGATATCCAGGATATCCAGTAGGGTGGTCATAAAGACCCGGCTATCCCAACGGCTCTGCCCGTCGAGGAAATGGCTGGCCTGACGGAACAGGTGTTCCAGCCGTAACAGGGTACGGATCCGTTCGTTCAACGGGTGTTCGTAGATGGTGTGACCTTGCATGGGGGTTAGGCGCCTTGTTGCTCCAGATAACGGCGGTGCAGCTTCGCCACCTGTGAAGCCAGTGATTCACTCGCCCCATCATTATGGATGATATCATCGGCGACTGCCAGACGCTGCTGGCGAGTGCATTGCTGCATCATGATCTGGCGTACCTGCTCTGGGGGGCAGCGGTCACGACGGCTGGCGCGCTCGAGCTGCTGCTGCTCACTGCAGTCCACCACCAGTACGCGATCCACCATTGCCTGCCAGCCCTTTTCGATCAGTAGCGGAATGGCGATGATCACATAGGGGGCTTTAAGGGTCGCCAGGCACTGTTGCAAGCGTGTGCGGATGGCTGGGTGCAGGTGCTGCTCCAACAACGCCAGCTTCTCCTTGTTAGCGAAGACTTGCTCACGCATGGCAGTGCGATCCAGCGTGCCTGCGGGGGTGAGGATGCTTGGGCCAAAATCGGCCTTGAGCGCTTCCAGTAGCGGCTCGCCCTTGGCAACCACCTCACGGGCCAGCTCATCGGTGTCGATGATCGGTGTTGCCAGGGCGGCAAAGTGCTGGCACACGGTAGTCTTGCCGCTGCCGATCCCGCCAGTCAAGCCGACCCTGAGCATCAGGCGATACCCAAGTGTAGTGTCTCGTATAAATGGTACATGTCAGAGGCTCGAAAATGCTCCAAGACAAGGCGCAGCCCGCCGCGCCGTTAATGGTCAATCCCTTAACAAGGGCTGCACCGAAGGGTGGAGGCCATGGATGGCATCCACAGCGCCGTATTGGGGCATTTGCGAGCCTCCCTCCGGGCGCGACGAGAAGCCGTCATCTGCGGTGTTACAGGCTCCATCCATGGAACCTGCCCATCAAGCCCGCACGCGGCGGCCCAATCTCGCTCCTGGCGATTTTGTGCGTCTCTGGGCAAGGCCGCACCATTCCCTCGGCTCTGGCACCCTGCTTCGCACTACCTCCTGCATCCATGCAGTCGTGCGAGGCGCGCCTTGCAGCTAACGGCTTCTCGTCACGCTGACACGTGCCAGATAGGCGAGACACTACACTAGATAGGCCTCGATCATGGCATCACCCCAGAGCAGGGCGATCCAGCCGGCGGCGGCCAGATAAGGGCCAAAGGGGATAGGTAACTGGCGATCCCGTCCGCGCAGCACAATCATCGCGATACCGATCGCCGCCCCCACCAGCGAGGAGAGCAGGATCACCAGTGGTAGACTTTGCCACCCTAGCCAGGCCCCGAACAGGGCAAACAGTTTGAAGTCACCGTAGCCCATGCCCTCCTTGCCGGTGAGCAGTTTGAAGGCCCAATAGACCAGCCAGAGGGAGAGATAGCCAGCGATGGCACCGATGATCGCCTCCTGCATCCCGGTAAATATCCCAAACAGACTCAAGCCCAGTCCGAGCCAGAGAAAGGGCAGGGTGATATCGTCGGGCAGCAAGTGGTGCTCAATATCGATAAAGCTCATGGCGATCAGTGCCCAAGTGAGCAGGACCGCGAACAGTGCAGGCCAGCCAAAGCCGAAATGCCAGGCGGTGATCCCGGTCATCAACGCGGTAAACAGCTCGATCAACGGATAACGCACCGAGATAGGTTCTCGGCAGTGCTTGCAGCGGCCCCGTTGGAGCAGATAGCTGAGCACCGGAATGTTCTCCAGCGCCGAAATCATGTGGCCGCAGTGTGGGCAGCGCGATCGCGGGCGGTTGAGATTGAAGGTCTCCTGTGGCTCCTGCTTAAGCTCCAGCAACTCCTGGCACTGGCTGCGCCAGGAGCGCTGCATCATGATCGGCAGACGGTGAATGACCACGTTGAGAAAACTGCCGACGAACAGCCCGATGACCGTGACGGCGGCCACGAACAGTGCGGGATTGCTCTCCAGTATGTGTGCTATTTGGCTGGGCATCAGAGGCGAGGGATCACACCACGGCGCCCATCTGGAAGATGGGTAGGTACATTGCGACTACCATGCCACCGACCAGGACACCGAGCACGGCCATGATGATCGGCTCAAGCAGGCTGCTCAGCGCATCGACCGCATCATCGACCTCTTGCTCGTAGAAGTCGGCGACCTTGCCGAGCATCATATCCAGCGAGCCCGCTTCTTCACCGATGGAGGCCATCTGTACCACCATATTGGGGAAGACTGCGGTCTGCTCCATCGCCGCGGTCACGGAGGTACCTGAGGACACATCGTCCTTCATGCGTAACACCGCATCACGGTACTTGGCATTGCCCACGGCCCCGGCCACTGAACTCATCGCCTCCACCAGTGGAACACCGGCGGCAAACATGGTGGCGAGTGTTCGGGCAAAACGTGCCAGCGCGGCCTTTTGCAGGATGTTGCCAATGACCGGTAGCTTTAGCGAGCCAATCTGAAGGGCATCGCTGAATTTTGGTGACTTCTCTTTTGCCTTGACGAAGAGGAAGCCCGCCAAACCAAGCCCGCCGAATATGACGAACCAATAGGCCTGGAAGAACTCCGACAGGGCGATAACAAACTGGGTGGGGGCCGGCAGGTCGGCACCAAAGCTTGAAAACAAATCTTCAAACTGTGGGATAACAAAGATCAGCAGTATCGCCGTGATAATGAAGGCAACCACGATTACGGCGGTCGGATAGAATAGTGCCTTTTTGATCTTGGACTTGAGCGCCTCGGTCTTTTCCTTGTAGGTGGCGATCTTGTCCAGTAGCCCTTCCAGGATACCGGCCTGCTCACCCGCATTGACCAGGTTACAGGTCAGGTCGTCGAATTGCCGGGGATGCTTACGCAGCGCCTCAGTGAGGGTGGCGCCGCCCTCGATATCGGTACGAACATTGTTGATCAGGGTGCGCATATTGGGGTTTTCATGGCCTTTGGCCATGATCTCGAAGGACTGCACCAGCGGCACCCCGGAGGACATCATCGTCGCCAACTGGCGGGCGAACAGGGCGACATCCTTTGGGGTGATCTTTTTCCCCCGCGGGCCACCACTGCCAAACAGTGGCTTGGCCTTTTTGTTTACCTTGATGGGGTTGATACCTTGACGGCGCAGATCCGCCTTGGCCATCGACATATTGGCACCACTGACCTCCCCCTTCCTGCGGGCCCCTTTTTTGTCGGTACCTTCCCAGACAAAAACCTGTTGTTTGATCGTTTTTTCCGCCATATCGACTATTAATCCTTGGTCACGCGGTTAATCTCTTCCAGACTTGTAAGCCCATCCTTCACTTTTTTCAGTGCGGACTGTCGCAAATCTGGATATCCCTCTTTCTGGGCCTGGTCCGCCATTTCGTAGGCGGTGGCCCCCTTCATAATCAATTTACCCATATCTTCGGAGATCGGTAACACCTGGTAGATCCCCACACGTCCTTTATAGCCGTCGGTGCACTGATCGCAACCCACAGCCTTGTAAACCTTGAGATCGGGCAGCTCCTCCTCCTTGAACCCTTCCATAAGTAGGGTCTCACGGGGGATGTCCTCGACGGTCTTGCAGTGCTTGCACAGGCGCCGGGCAAGGCGCTGGGCGATGATCAGGTTGAGCGCTGAGGCGATGTTATACGGCGGCACCCCGATATTCATCAACCGGGCGATGGTCTGCGGGGCGTCATTGGTATGCAGGGTGGACATCACCATGTGGCCGGTTTGGGCGGCCTTGATCGCGATCTCGGCGGTCTCGATGTCACGGATCTCACCCACCATGATGATATCCGGATCCTGGCGCAGGAAGGCCTTCAGGGCGGCGGCAAAGGTGAGCCCCACCTTGGGATTGACGTTGACCTGGTTGATCCCCTCCAGGTTGATTTCCGACGGGTCCTCCGCGGTGGAGATGTTCACGTCCGGGGTGTTGAGGATGTTCAGGCCGGTGTAAAGCGAGACGGTCTTACCGGAGCCCGTTGGACCGGTGACCAGGATCATCCCGTACGGCTTGGCCAGGTTGTCCATGTAGAGTTTCTTCTGATCGGGCTCGTAGCCCAGCGCGTCGATCCCCAGCTGGGCGCTGGAGGGATCGAGGATACGCATAACGATCTTTTCGCCGAACAGCGTCGGACAGGTGCTGACACGAAAATCGATCGCCTTGTTCTTGGATAGGGTCAGCTTGATGCGCCCATCCTGGGGTACGCGCTTTTCAGAGATATCCAGTCGCGACATGACCTTGATGCGGGCAGAGATCTTGGTAGACAACTGGATCGGAGGAGAGGCCACCTCGCTTAGCATACCGTCCTGGCGCAGGCGGATGCGGTAGCGTTTTTCGTAGGGTTCGAAGTGGATGTCCGAAGCGCCCTTATTGATCGCATCGAGCAGGATCTTGTTGACAAAGCGTACCACCGGGGCGTCGTCCACCTCGGTGTCTTTGGTATCGGGCTTTTCTTCCTCTTCAGCGGAGATATCCAGATCGTCCAGATCCGAGTCACCCAGCTCGTCCATGCTGGTATCGTTGGCCGCCATGGCCTTGTCGATCATCTGGGCGAGTTTATCCTCCTCGACCAGTACCGCCTCGGTGTGTGCGCTGACGTGGAAACGGATCTCATCCAGAGCCACCAGATTGGTGGGGTCGGAGACCGCAACAAACAGACGGTTGCCGCGCTTGAACAGTGGCAGGGCGTGGTGGGCACGGATCAACTTTTCGTCTACCAGCTTGGTGACTTCGTTGTCCAGCTCCATGGTGGCCAGATCGAAGACCGGCACGCCGAACTCCTGCGAGGCAGCCATGGCTAGCTGTTTGGCGTTGATCAGCTTCTTGTTGGTCAGATAGCTGACAAAGGGAAGCTTCTCCTTTTGCGCCCCTTCGGCCGCCTTGAGGGCATCCTCTTGACTGAGCAGGCCGTCATTGATCAGCTTGCGGCCCAGGCCGCTGAGGTTGATACGTGCGTTTGTGCTTGCCATGTCCTTCGATACTCGGTTAATCCATCCGGCAAAGGTTCAGTAACCTTATGCTATTTCGATGTCAATTTCTAGCTATTATCAGGGCTTAGCCCACTTTTCTCATTTTGATCCGACTTTTTGTGAGCCAAAGCGCATAGAGAGATCGACCGCATGCAGGTGCTTGCTCAGTTCGCCCACCGAGATATCGTCCACCCCGGTTTCGGCAATGGCGCGTACGCTCTGCAGGTCTACCCCACCCGAGGCCTCCAGTCGACAGCCCCCGGCAGCCTGTGCCACTGCTTGGCGGAGGGTTTGCGTATCCATGTTGTCCAGCAGTACCGCATCGGCGGCTGCCTCCAGCGCCTGTTGCAGCTCCTCCAGGTTTTCTACCTCCACCTCGATCTCCACGCCGGGGGCGCACTGGCGGGCCTGGGTTACCGCCGGGCCGATGCCGTTGGCGGCCAGAATATGATTCTCTTTAATCAGGATGGCGTCATATAGGCCGTTGCGGTGGTTACTGGCACCACCGCAACGCACCGCGTATTTCTGCGCCAGACGCAGGCCGGGAATGGTCTTGCGGGTATCGAGGATACGCACGCCGGTGCCTGCCACCGCCTCCACATAACGGCGGGCCTGGGTGGCGGTGCCAGAAAGCGTCTGCAGGAAGTTGAGCGCCGTACGCTCGCCGGTAAGCATGGCGCGGGCCGGGCCCTCCAGTACGCATAGCGTTTGCTTGGGCTGCAGGGCTTGGCCATCCTCAGCCTCCCAGTGGATGGTGATGCGCGGGTCCAGCTGGGTGAAAACCTCATCGACCCACTCCCGTCCGCACAGCACCGCCGCCTCGCGGCAGATCACCGTGGCCTCGGCACGGGCATTGGGCGGGATCAGGGCGGCGGTGAGATCGCCGTTGCCCACATCCTCGGCCAGCGCACTGGCCACTTGGGCGGCGATCAGGTCCTGGGGCAGGCCAGAGTGCATCAGCTCGTCTCCTGTCGGTGTGTCGTCACGCATTGCATACTATGCTCCTGCTCGAATCAGTGTTGCCTGATTATCAGGGTATCGCCACGCTGGGTAAACTCCAGGTGGCGCAAAAAGCTCATTCCGAGCAGGATGGTCTCGCCGTCCATATGGGGGTTGATGCTTGCCCGCACATCGTTCAGGCGCACTCCACCGAGGGCCAGCTCGTCCAGGCGGGTGTCATAGGCGGTGATCTGCCCATTGGCGGTGCGATAGATGCGCGGCTGTCCAGCACGAAGCGCCAAGCGATCGGCCACCACGGCGGGGATGGAGACATCACTGGCACCGGTGTCCAGCAGGAATTCCACTGTCTCCCCGTTGATTTGCCCCGTGGCCAGGTAGTGGCCAGCACGGTTGCGCTGTAACACCACCTCGCGGCTGCCATCCTCATGGTGCACCGTGGCCAGTTGGCGATTGGGGTTGCGCTGCTGTTCCAGGACCCCGGAAAACAGCAGCGCCATCAGGGCGATACCCAGCATCCAGCCGATCACTGTCATACTGCGGCCAATGCGTGAAGGGGTGTTCTGTTCCTGCTCAGACATGTGGGACAATGCCGTAACTGTTCATGCCCCACAGGATAAGGCCTGGTGTCGACAAAGCAAAGTAATCATCCACTGACGGTGGAAAACGGTCTGATGCTTCAGGCCCGGCAGCTGCCGTCTCCCAATTGCGACGAGCGTCCGGCCGGGGTCGGCCCTGAGTTGCTGGTGATCCACAACATCAGCCTGCCCCCGGGCGAGTATGGGGGCCCGTGGATAGACCGGCTGTTTTCCAACGCCCTTCCCGCCGATGAGCACCCCTATTTTGCCAGCATCGCGGGCTTGACGGTCTCTTCCCATCTACTGATCCGCCGCGACGGCGAACTGGTACAGTATGTGCCATTTCATCAACGGGCCTGGCATGCCGGGGTCTCCAATTACCGGGGGCGAGAGCGCTGCAATGACTTTAGCATCGGCATCGAACTGGAGGGGCAGGACGAAGAGCCCTTCGACCCCATCCAGTATCGACAACTGGCAGCGGTGATTATCGCCCTGGAAGCGGCCTATCCCGGTATCGACCGCAGCCGCATGGTGGGCCACAGCGACATCGCCCCAGGGCGCAAGACCGACCCCGGCCCGGCCTTTTCCTGGCCGAGACTGTTGGATGCGATAAAAGATGGCAACGCAGAGAACGCAGAGAACGCAGAGGTATGATAAGGGTTTTTTTGTGTCGGGTGGACTGTGTTGCGCTCTTGTTCCTCACGGTATTCGCTGATTTGAGTCTCTCTGCGCACTCTGCGTTGAAATGAGTTTTTGAGGACAGAATCCATGTTGGAGTTGATTTTGGGTGGCGCTCGATCGGGCAAGAGTAGCCTGGCGGAGCAGCGCGCCATCGAGAGCGGTCTGGAGGTGTGTTATGTGGCTACCGCCGAGGGGCGTGATAACGAGATGGCGGCACGTATCGCCCACCACCAGGAGCGCCGTCCGGCCCACTGGCACACCATCGAGGAGCCCATCGCCCTGGCGACAATATTGCGGCGTGAGTCCCGTACCGGGCGACTGATCCTGCTAGACTGCCTCACCCTGTGGCTGAGCAACCTGCTCGCCTGCGAGGAGCCGGACGAGGCTCGCTTTGCGCGTGAACGTGAGGACTTACTCATAACCCTGCCCTCGCTACCCGGCCATATCATCCTGGTCAGCAACGAGCTGGGTATGGGGATTGTGCCACTGGGCGAACTGAGCCGTCGCTTCGTCGACGAGGCCGGCTGGCTCAACCAGGCCGTCGCCAAACACTGTCAGCGGG
This sequence comes from Ectothiorhodospiraceae bacterium, assembly GCA_007125455.1. GTDB lineage: Bacteria > Pseudomonadota > Gammaproteobacteria > Thiohalomonadales > Thiohalomonadaceae > SLDE01. Next base: position 2,878 of record SLDE01000148.1, on the reverse strand, counting down.
TCACCTTCGTCGCCGCCGGTTTGCCGTTGATTTTGAAAGAATGATTTTCAACACAGAGGGCGCAGAGTAAAAGTAGGCGTGTGTTTGGGGCGGTTTGCGAATTTCACCATGGCGCTACCGGACACCTAAGTTGTGCCGCTTGCTGTATTCCAGGAAACAAACAGTGCCATCTCTGTGCACTCTGTGTTGAAAGGTATTTTTGTTTTTTTTGAGGATTGACACATATGGAGTGGTTACAAGACATGGCTGCAATGCCGAGTGAGACACACCGCCAGCAGGCGGCGGCGCGCCAGAGTGAACTGACCAAACCGCCCGGCTCGCTGGGCGAGCTGGAGCGTCTGGCCTTGCAACTGGCGGCCTTGCAGGGCAGCGAAAGGCCGAGTCTGGAGCGTATCGCGATCACCGTATTTGCCGGGGATCACGGGGTAGCCGCCGAAGGGGTTTCGGTCTTTCCCCAGGAGGTTACCGTGGCGATGATCGCTAACTTCGTCCAGGGCGGGGCGGCGATCAGCGTGCTGGCGCGTGAGTTGGGAGCCACTTTGGAGGTGGTCGATGTCGGTGCCGCCGCGCCCAGTGCCCAGTTCCCTGCCGTGGTGCAGCATCGGGCCGGGGAGGGCACCGCCAACTTCTGCCAGGCCCCGGCGATGAGTGAGCAACAACTCACTATCGCGTTGGCGGCCGGACGCGAGGCCCTGCTGAGAGCCAAAGCCCAGGGCAGCCAGCTGTTTATCGGTGGTGAGATGGGGATCGCCAACACCACCGCCGCCAGCGCTATCGCCGCCGCACTGCTCGGCCTGCCCGCGGCGGCACTGAGTGGCCCGGGCACCGGGCTGGACGCCAACGGGGTCAGTCACAAGGCCCAGGTGATAGAACGCGCCCTGGCCCTGCATCGCGACAAGCTCAACAGCCCCCTGGCCGTGCTGCAGCACCTGGGTGGTTTCGAGATCGCCGCCCTGTGCGGGGCCTACATCGCCGCCGCACAGCAAGGCATCCCGGTATTGGTGGACGGCTTCATCAGCAGCGTCGCCGCGCTGGTGGCACTGCGTATCCACCCGGATATCGCCCCCTGGCTGCTACTCTCCCATGCCTCCGCCGAACCGGGCCACGCCACCGTAGTGGCCGCCATCGGCCAACGCCCGCTGATCGATCTGGGCATGCGCCTGGGCGAAGGCAGTGGCGCAGCCACCACCGTCCCCCTGTTGCGGCTGGCCTGTGCCCTGCACAACAACATGGCCACCTTCGCCGAAGCGGGCGTGGCGAAGGGATAAAAGATCTCAACACAGAGAGCACGGCGGGCACAGAGGTATGAATGTGGTGTGAATGGCTTAGGAAGTACCGAAGAATACGCGAACTGCCACTCCCATGAAGGTGTCTGTACTGATGCACGGTTCGGGGTGTTGGCGATTGGACTCCCGACTTTGTGAGAATGGCAGATTTTGAACTTGCTTGGTTTTCTCTGTGTTCTCTGTGGTCTCTGTGTTGAAAGGTTTTATCCAAACTATGACATCAACGATTATTGACATGATCCGCCACGGCGAGCCGGTCGGCGGCAAGCGCTACCGGGGGCAGGTGGATGACCCGCTCAGCGATAAGGGCTGGGCGCAGATGCGTGCGGCGGTGGGGGAGCATTGTCCGTGGGATGCCATCGTCAGCTCACCCTTGAGCCGCTGCGCCGCCTTTGCCGAGGAGTTGGCTCGCCGCCACAAGCTGCCGCTGAGCTTCGACGAGCGCCTGATGGAGATCGGTTTTGGTGACTGGGAGGGCAAGACCGCCAGCGAGCTGATGGCCGAAGACCCCGACTGCCTGATGAACTTCTGGCGTGACCCGCTCAACCACACCCCCCCCGGTGCCGAGACCCTGGCAGCCTTCGCCGCGCGCATTAGCGCCGCCTGGGACGATCTGCTCAACAGCCACCGCGACCGCCATGTACTGCTGGTCGGCCACGCCGGGCAGATGCGCATGGTGATCCGCCACGTGCTCGCCACCCCGTTGGAGATGATGTTCCGCATTCAGGTAGAGAATGCCGCCATCACCCGCATCCAGGTGGACGGCGAGGGAGACCAGGCCCTGCCGCGTTTGATCTTCCACGGGGGGGCCTTGTGAGCCCCTTCTGGCTGGCATGGCAATTCCTTACCCGCCTGCCCACCCCGCGTACCGGCACGCCTGCCGAGGCGCAGGTGGGTGCCTCTTTGCTGTGGTACATGCCGGTCGGTCTGTTGCTGGGCGGCCTGCTCTACACCCTGGCCTGGTTGCTTGGCGGTGTCTCGCCGCTGCTGGCGGCGGCACTACTGCTCACCGGCTGGCTCGCCCTGACCGGCATCCTCCACCTGGACGGCCTGGCCGACTGCGCCGATGCCTGGGTGGGGGGGCACGGCGACAGGGAACGCAGCCTGGCGATCATGAAAGACCCGGCCTGCGGTCCCGCCGGGGTGGTAGCCTTGCTGGTGCTACTGCTGTTGAAATTCGCCGCCCTGGCCGCACTGCTGGAGCAGGGCCTACTGTGGCCACTGCTGCTGATCCCCGCCCTGGCGCGGGCGCAACTGCCACTGCTGTTTCTCACCACCCGCTATGTACGCCCCGGCGGGATTGGCGCGGTGATGGCCGAGCGGCTGCCGCGCCGCGATGCCTGGGCAGTGCTGGGATTGAGCGGATTTTCATTGCTGGCAGCCGCGATACTTTGGTCGGTACCGCTGCTGCTGACACTCGGGCTGGTCGCCCTGCTGGTGTTTGCCCTGGTGCGTCGGGCCAGCCTACAACGCCTGGGTGGCTTCACCGGCGATGTGGCCGGCGCCCTGGTGGTCATCACCGAGGTAGTGTTGCTGGCAGTGAGCGTGTTTTAAAAGCGATGAACCGCAAAGACGCAAAGGGCGCAAAGTTT
>SLDE01000220.1 GCA_007125455.1 Ectothiorhodospiraceae bacterium | reverse complement strand
TGAGCTTATTGCCATTGAGCATATAACCCGCCGTCACACGAAACCCACCGCCGCGTGGATGCCAGTCCAGCATCAGGCCGGTGCTCTGCCACTTCATATCGATGTCGTATTTGATGTCGCTCTCGGTGCCAGTGGTTTTGAAGGTGTAGGCGTTGTGACCAACACGGGCATTGAGGGTATCGGTAAGGCCAACGGTAAGCTCGGCACCCAGCCCCAGTAGTCCGGCCTTGACACCCACACCAAGATCGGCGGCCTGGGAGGTGGTGGCCATACCCAGCAGGGCAGTGGCAACGGCGGTGGTGAGGAGATTCTTGTTCATATCGTAATACCTCAGTGGTTGGTGAAAAAGGTAAACCACATTATCAGTCAGTGTTAGTGCTTCTTCAAGTGTTTAAAGAAGCGCTCTACCACTTCAAGCTTGCGGGTCTTGGTCATGTCCGGCAGGCTGTCGATGAAGATCTTGCCGTAGGGCTTGCTGCCCAGGCGGGGGTCGCAGAGCATCAGCACTCCGCGGTCGCTGACATCACGGATCAAGCGCCCTACCCCCTGCTTGAGGGTGATCACCGCCTGGGGCAGTTGGTACTCCATGAAGGGGTTGGCACCATTGCGACGCATCGCCTCGATACGCGCCTGCAGGACCGGATCGCCGGGGGAGGCAAAGGGCAGCTTGTCGATGATCACACAGGAGAGCGCCTCGCCGCGCACGTCCACCCCCTCCCAGAAACTGCCGGTGCCCAGCAACACCGCGTTGCCGTGAGCGCGAAACTCTTCCAGCAGACGGGTGCGTGGGGCATCGCCCTGTACCAGCAGCGGCCATTCGATGCGCTCGCGGATCAGCTCCGCCGCCTCGCGCAGGGCGCGGTGGCTGGTAAAGAGGATGAAACAGCGGCCCTCACTGGCGGCCAGCACCGGCAGGGCTTGCTCCACCACCGCAGCGGTGTAGCCGGGGCTGTTGGGCTCGGGTAGCCCTTCGGGCACATAAAGCACCGCCTGATGGGGGTAGTCGAAGGGGCTCTCCCATTGTCGGGTGGTTGCCCCATCCAGACCTAACTGGCGGATGAAGTGATCGAAGCGCTCCCCCACCGCCAGGGTCGCGGAGGTGAAGATCCAGCCACTGGGGTGGGCGTCGATGCGGGCACGAAACAGGCTGGCCACATCCATCGGGGTGAGATGGATAGAGAAAGAGCGGGTATGGGTCTCATACCAATGGATCAACCCTTCCGGGGTAGCGCCGGTAAGCATGGCAAAGCGCTCCTTGAGATCCAGGGCACGTTCGTAGCAGCCCTCCAGCCCCTTGCCTCGGGGCGCGAGCTGTTTGAGGCATGCACATAGCTCCTCCAGCACCTCGCCCACGGTGTGGATCGCCTCGGCCATCCCCTCCCGATCCCGCACCGCCAGCCAGGGGCCTCGATCGGGCTGGATCGCAAAGCACAGGCGCATATCCTTGACCGTGATCTCCAGCCGTTCGGCCAGCAGGCGCGCCTGGCGCGACTCCCCCGCCTCATTGATATCCTCGGCGATGGTATCGCGGCTCAACTCCAGTAGCTGGTTGGCACTGACCATGGTGCCGAAGAAGTTGGAGGCGATATCGGCCAGTTGATGGGCCTCATCGAGGATAAAGGCATTGGCGCCCGGCAGCAGTTCACCAAAGCCTTGATCCTTGAGCGCCATATCGGCAAACAGCAGGTGGTGGTTGATCACCACCACATCGGCCTCCTGGGCCTCACGGCGGGCCAGGGCCAGATAGCAGTTTTCGATCTGATCACACTCATTGCCCAGGCAATTATCGGCGGTGGAGGTGATCAGTGGCCAGACCGGTGAGTCCTCGGCCAGTTCGGAAAGCTCGGCGATATCGCCGCTGCGGGTACGCGAGGCCCACTGGCGCACCTTGCGCAACTCGTTGAGTACGCTGCGGGTGGTTTGGCGGCCCTCACTCAGGGCCAGCTCCAGCCGGTGCGGGCAGAGGTAGTTGGCGCGCCCCTTGAGCAGGGCCGTGCCCACGGGCACCTCCAGCGCCTTGCGCACCAGCGGGATGTCTTTGTGGAAGAGTTGGTCCTGGAGGTTTTTGGTGCCGGTGGAGATGATCACCTTCTTGCCGGAACACAGTGCGGGCACCAGATAGGCAAAGGTCTTGCCGGTACCGGTGCCGGCCTCGGCTACCAGCAGGCGGTTATCATCGATCGCTTCGGCCACCGCCTCGGCCAGCTCCTGCTGCTGGAGACGCGGGGCGTAACCATCAAGCAGGCGGGCGAAGGGGCCATCGGCGGAGAGAAATTGCGTTACTGACTGCATCCTCAGGCCTGGGTGTTATCCCACAGTTCGTCCTCTACCGGGCCGTGCTCACGCTCCCAGACCAGACGGGAGATGATGCGAAAACGAGCCACCGACATTGCCCCGCGTTTATTGCGCGGACTATCCGCCAGGGCCTCCTCCAGCTCTTGCCGATCCGCCTCGTGGATGGCGAAGGGCTGGTAGTCCTCATCCAGCAGCACCAGCAGTACCGCATCCCAGTCCTGCTCCAGCTTGAGCTGGCCGATGCGCTGCCCTCCCTTGCTCTCATCGAAGATGGCACGGCCCTTGATCTGGTAGCGCAGGCCTTCGCGCTCCCCACCACGCCCGACGGCATCATAGCCGCCAGGCGGTGGCTGGATCATCTCCAATCCAAGCAGGCGGGCGGCATCGTGGTTGGCGATCTCCGCAGTCAGTGGCAGGGGCTGTCCGGTGGCACGGCGGTAGTCCGCCGCCAGCTTGCGCGTTTGTGCCATCAGTTTGTCTACGGAATATACGGACATGCAGACCCTTGCTCGGAACCTTATTATTGTACGATTGTAACCTGTTAGCGGCCAAAGTGGGGAATAATCCAGTCGATTTCCTTGGATCCGGTCTACAACAGGCGTAGACTGACGGGGCTACTGACAATACCCAAGGATACAAGATGCAAATTTCCGCCAACAAAGTTGTTTCTATCGACTACACCCTCACCAACGATCAGGGCGATGTGATCGATACCTCCAATGGTCGCGGCCCACTGGCCTATCTGCAAGGCTACGGTAATATCATTCCTGGTCTGGAGACGGCGCTCGAAGGCAAGAGTGCTGGTGAAGCGGTTCAGGTCACTGTCGCTCCGGCCGAAGGCTATGGCGAGCGTGATGATGCCCTGACCCAGGCGGTACCGCGCCAGATGTTTGAAAACGCCGATGAGGTGCAGATCGGCATGCAGTTCCAGACCATGACCGAACAGGGCCCGCATGTGGTCACCGTGGTCAATGTCGACGACGAAAACGTCACTGTGGATGCCAACCATCCGCTGGCGGGTCAAACCCTGAACTTCGACGTAAGCATCATCGAAGTGCGTGACGCCTCCGAAGAAGAGCTGGAGCACGGCCACGTACACGGCCCTGAGGGCGAAGACCACTAACCCGGTCTGTCCTTGATGCGAAAAAAAAGCCCCGACAATCGGGGCTTTTTTTTGGGGCGGCTTACTTGTAAGCGGTGCCGGGTTTGACGCCGAGCTTCATGAGCAGGAACACCGGCGGGCAGAAGCCCGTGAAGGCGGACTGGAACATGTTCAAACCAATAAAGGCGGTGAAATAGAACCAGTATTCATGGTGGACAAAGCCCAACAGTACGGTGAGCATTACCATAAATCCGCCGATGGCGAACATTGCACGATCCAGAGTCATACCTTTTCTCCTAATATTAGCGTTTCGAGATACAGTGCCTTGAGTATAGCCTTTTCTGGCCAATTCAAGCTACTGACGTTTTTTTCGCAGGCGTTTCTTTTCGTTCTTTTTGATAAAGCGTACCAGGCGTTGCTTGCGCAACTGCTGGCGCTTGCTCAGCTCATTCTTCTTGCCCGCATAGGGGTTGTCGCCCCCCTTGAACTCGATGCGGATCGGCGTGCCGGTCAGTTTCAGGTGTTTGCGAAACCCATTTTCCAGGTAGCGCCGATAACTGCCGGGGATGGCCTCTACCTGATTGCCATGGATCACGATCAACGGTGGGTTCTTGCCCCCCTGATGGGCATAACGCAGCTTGATACGGCGCCCGTTGATCAACGGCGGTTGGTGCGCCATCAGCAGAGACTCCAGCAAGCGGGTCAGCTCCGGGGTGGAGAATTTGCGCATCGCCGAGGCATAGGCCTTTTTGATGGTGCCGTACAGCTCACCTACCCCGGTACCGTGCAGCGCCGAGATGTAATGAAACTTGGCAAAGTCCAAAAAGGGCAGCTTGAGGGAGAGCTCACGGCGCACCGAGTCTTTCTTGTCGCCATCCAGGCCGTCCCACTTATTGATCGCAATCACCAGGGCGCGCCCGGCATCCATCGCCATCCCCAGCAAGTGTGCATCCTGCTCACTGACCCCTTCGCGGGCATCCAGCACCATCACCACCACATTGGCATCGTTGATCGCCTTCATGGTCTTGATGATGCTGAACTTCTCTATCGCCTCATGGATCCGCGCACGACGCCGCACCCCGGCGGTGTCGATCAGGGTGTACTTCTGTCCATCGCGCTCAAAGGGGATATAGATGCTGTCGCGGGTGGTGCCGGGCAGGTCGAAGACTACCACCCGCTCCTCGCCCATGATGCGATTGACCAGGGTGGACTTGCCCACGTTGGGACGCCCGACAATGGCCACACGGATCCGTTCTTCCTCCTCGTCCTGCTGGGCGAGGTCGTCCTCATCCTCAGGAAAGACCGTCAACACCTGTTCGATCATGCTGCGCACGCCACGACCGTGGGAGGCGGCAATGGGGATCGGCTCCCCGAGGCCCATGGCATGGAAGTCACTACAGGCCACCAGTGCATCGAGCCCATCGGTCTTGTTGACCAGCAGGGTAACCGGCTTGGCGCACTGACGCAGGTAGTCGGCGATGCTTTGATCCACCGCATTCATCCCTTCACGGGCATCGACCAAGAACAGTACCGCATCGCTTTCATCGATGGCGGCCCGCACCTGCTGCGCCATCACCACATCGACCCCTTCCCCCTCGCCGCTCAGGCCACCGGTGTCGACCACCAGATAGGGACGTTCGCCGAGGCGACCAAAGCCGTATTGGCGATCGCGGGTCAGACCGGCGTAATCGGCCACCAAGGCATCACGACTACGGGTGAGCTGATTGAATAGCGTCGATTTCCCCACATTGGGGCGCCCTACCAGGGCGATAACGGGCTTCATTTTGCGTCTTTATCCTCGACCAGCGAGACTTCGAAAACATCCAACACGCCGCGCTTGTCACTGGCATAGACCCAGTTGCCCCGAACCATCGGCGGCATCAGGATCGCCCGTTCGACAGCTACGCCCTCATTCAGGGGGGTGAGATCACCCACTGGCCAATATTCACGCCAGTCTTGCACGCGGGCACGGGCAACCAGACGCCCATCCTCCTTATGCAACCAGTGCAAATAGCCCTCGTAGTCACCCACGATCAGGTAGTCCCCCTGTTGCACCGGGGCGCTGAGACCACGGTAAGCCAGCGCCTGTTGACGCCACATGGTGCGGCCATCGCGACGGGACAAGGCCCAAACATTGCCATCCCTATCCGTCACATAAAGCTGTCGCTCATCGATGGTGATCCCGGTGGAGGAGGCGATCTCCCGATTCCAGCCGAGCTGACCACCGGCGATGTTGACCTCTGCCAATACCCCCTGGTAGCTGGAGGCGTAGACCACCCCGTCTCCGCCAGCCAGGTCGGCGTCCACATCGGCGATGCGTTCCAGTTCACTGCGTCCACGGGGGCTGGCGATCTCGGTCTGCCAGAGCAGTTCACCCTCATGCAAGGACAAGGCGATAAGCTTGCCCGAGGCAGTGCCGACCAGGACACCCTCGTCGCCGACGATCACCGGGTTGCCGGTGCCACGCAGGCTCAGGCTGGGTACCGACTCACGGTGTTGCCACAGCGGCTCACCGGTCTGACTGTTGATCCCAACCACGCTACCATCACCCGCATGGATCACCACCACCTCCCGGTGCCAGGCGGGCATGCTCAGCACCTCGGTGTTGACCGGGCTACGCCAAACCACCGCGCCATCATCCTTGTGCAGGGCGATCACCTCGGACATCGCGCCCAACAGCAGCCAGTCGCCCGCGTCAGCTGGGCCGGTATTGATGCGGCTATCGACAGAGACACGCCAGAGCTGCGAGCCACTGGCAGCATCCATGGCGGCGACTTCACCGCGATGGCTGGCCTGAAACACCCGCTCGCCATCCACCAGCGGACGCAACTTGAGGTGGTACTGATCACTGCCTTTGCCAAGCTGACGGACCCAACGGTGCTCGACCATCAAAGACGGATCGACATCACTCAATGGTGTGGGTGGGTTGATCGGTACCCCCTTCCCACTACAACCGGCCAGCAGCAGGATCCCCAGGCCGCTCAGCAGGGATAAAGCACGTATCTGACCAATCACAAATCCGCTCCCAGATCCGCAAGCTTCATCTCCACCAGCGAGGCGGCGGCCGGGGCCTCAAGCATCGCCGAGAGTGCACTGCGATAGGCTTCGACAGCGGCGCTGCTATCCCCCTGGGCAAGCAGCAGATCACCACGTAACTCATCGTAGGCCGCCTGGATGCTGCCGCCATCGTGCTCCAGCACTGTCAGCGCCTCGGCATAACGCGCCTGCGCCATCAACACCTTGGCAAGACGCAGACGGGCAACGGTCTGCAGTTCCGGCAGGCCGCGCTGTTCGGCCACGCTGCGCAAATGGGCCTCGGCGGTCTCGAGTTGCCCCTGCTCCACCGCCAGGCGGGCCAACTGCATCGCCGCCATGCGGGCATAAATCGTGGATGAGAACTCGCCTACGATCTGACGACCGATCTCCATCGCCGTGTCGCTATCGTGCGGGGCGATCTCGACCATCTGGTAATAGGCCAGGGAGGCGGCGTCGGCCATGCTCACCTGACGGTCTACCCAATTGCGCCAGCCAAATACACCGACCAGCAGGGCGATAATACCGACGATCACCAGCTTGCCCCACTTGTCCCACCAGGCCTTGAGCGCCTCTACCTGATCCTGCTCAGAATTATATACTTCCACCTTATCGCTCCTGCTTAATCATTAGTCTGTTGCATATAGCTGGCCAGCCACTCCGCCGCCTCACCGTGAGACATCTGCTGCTGCTCGCCGTCATCGCGCAGGGGCTTGATCCCCACCCTCCCCTGCTGGCACTCCTCTTCACCGAGGATCAGCGCCAGCGGGGCACCACTGCGATCGGCCTTTTTAAACTGGGACTTGAAGCTACCACCACCACAATGGGTTTCGATACGCAGGCCGGGAACCGCATCACGCAGTCGCTCGGCCAACAATAAGCCCTCGCGCTGGGCCTGCTCACCCAAAAGCACCAGGTAGGCATGGGGCCGGTAGTCCTGCTGCGGGATCCCGCCCTGGTCCAGCAGTGCGATCAGGCGTTCCACACCCATGGCAAAGCCCATCGCCGGTGTGCCTCTGCCGCCGAGTTGTTCCACCAGGCCATCGAAACGCCCACCGGCACACACCGTCCCCTGGGCCCCCAGTTTGTCGGTGACCCATTCAAACACTGTCTTGCTGTAGTAGTCCAGCCCGCGCACCAGACAGGGGTTGATGGTATAGCGCACCCCGGCCGCATCAAGCAGCGCACAAAGCTGCTCGAAATGTTCACGCGAGGCCGCATCGAGGTGGTCACTCAACTTGGGCGCAGCGGCGATGAGTGCCTGCATCTGTGGGTTCTTGCTGTCCAGCACCCGCAGGGGGTTGCTGTTCAGGCGGCGCTGGCTGTCCTCATCGAGCTGATCGGCATGGTGCCAGAGGTACTCAACCAGGATCGCCCGGTAGGCGGTGCGCGACTCGCTGGAGCCCAGCGAATTGAGCTGCAGCTCCACCGCATCGGCCAGCCCCAACTGCTTCCACAGACGGGCGCTCATCAGGATCAGCTCGGCGTCGATGTCTGGCCCTGCCAGGCCGAAGGTCTCTACACCGATCTGGTGAAACTGACGATAACGCCCCTTCTGTGGACGCTCATGGCGAAACATTGGGCCGCTGTACCACAGCCGCTGGGTCTGGTTGTGCAACAGGCCGTTCTGGATCCCGGCGCGCACACAGCCAGCGGTGCCTTCCGGGCGCAGGGTGAGCATGTCACCGTTGCGATCCTCGAAGGTATACATCTCCTTTTCGACGATATCGGTCACCTCGCCGATGGAGCGCTTGAATAGTTCGGTGGACTCGACGATGGGCATGCGGATCTCCTGATACCCATAGGCATCAAACAGCCCACGTACCGTGCCTTCCAGATAGCGCCACGCTGGCGTCACATCGGGCAGGATGTCGTTCATCCCGCGCACCGCCTGAATATGCTTACTCAAACCTTCTACCTCATCAAAAAAACCATTTGTAACTGCTCGCCCCCTTTATCCCCTCCCCCCCATTGGGGGAGAGGGGGCGAGTAGAGACAAGCATTTTACCGCCGAGGCGCAAAGGTACTGAAGAATGCGTCTCTGCGGCGATTACTGTTTGTCTGCACGCTGTGCGATCGCGGCGCGGATATTCTTTTCCAGCTCGTCCACCAGGGCGTCGTTTTCCACTTTGTGGTCGGGCTTGCCGTCCAGATAGATCAGGTTGGGCTGGCCTCCGGTGAGGCCGACATCGGCCTCACGGGCCTCGCCTGGGCCATTGACCACGCAACCGATCACCGCCACATCCAGCGGTTCGAGGATGTCCTCCAGGCGCTCCTCCAGGGCGTTGACGGTGGCGATCACGTCGAAGTTCTGGCGCGAGCAGGAGGGACAGGCGATCAGATTGATCCCCTTGCTGCGCAGGTGCAGGCTCTTGAGGATATCAAAGCCCACCTTGATCTCCTGCACCGGATCGGCGGCGAGGGAGACACGCAAGGTGTCGCCGATCCCCTCGGCCAGCAGCATCCCCAAACCAATCGCCGATTTCACCGTACCCGAGCGTAGCCCACCTGCCTCGGTGATCCCCAGGTGCAGGGGTTGTTCGATCTGTCCGGCCAACTGGCGGTAGGCAGCTACAGTCATGAAGACATCGGAGGCCTTAAGGCTGACCTTGTACTCCTGGAAATCCAAGCGGTCGAGGATGTCGATGTGGCGCAGCGCCGATTCCACCAGTGCCTCTGGGGTGGGCTCACCGTACTTTTTCTGTAGGTCCTTCTCCAGGGAGCCGGCATTGACCCCGATACGGATCGGAACGCCGCGATCCCGCGCCGCATCCACCAGGCAACGCACTCGGTCTTCCTTGCCGATGTTGCCAGGATTGATACGCAAGCAGTCCACGCCCAGTTCGAGCACCCTCAGGGCAATGCGGTGATCGAAGTGGATATCGGAGATCAACGGCACCTGCACCTGGGCGCGGATCTTGCCGAAGGCCTCCGCCGCCTCCATGCTGGGCACCGAAACGCGCACGATATCCGCACCGGCCTGCTCCAGGGCGCGGATCTGTCCTACCGTGGCGGCCACATCGGTGGTCTCGGTGTTGGTCATGCTCTGTACGGTGATGGGGGCATCACCGCCGACCGGGACATTGCCCACCATAATCTGGCGCGACTTGCGGCGCACTATGGGACTGACATGCTGCATGGGATCTACCTGGTAACGGGGCGGTTGTGCTCGGGGCCGCCAAGATTGAAGCGGGCAACACCGCGTCGCTGGAATGGACGGTGATCAAAGACTTCGTCGTTAAAAATAACCTCAACAGCGGGGGCATAACCCAGCTGGATGCTGAACGGGGCCTCGCCGACTAATTGCAGCACCGTCCCCCGCTCGACCAGCCCAAAGGCCAGGCGTTCGCCGGTATTATCGGTGATCTCGGTCCAACTATCGCCCTGGTAGCGCAGCTCCATGTTGGCCTGCACCAGTACTGGGGCCGCTGACTCATCGGCCACCGGGACAGGTTCAGCCGCTGCAGGTTCTGCTTCACGCGTCGGCTCGGCACCCGCCGGGGCGGGATCGACTGGCTCAGCCGGTGTCTCAAGGGGGCTAGGGACCGCCGAAAGCTCCGGGGGCGATACAACCCGCTCAGGCAATGACAAGTGTGGACGCGTGTCACTCAAGGAACTCGCCCCATTGTCATCACGCTCAAACAGCAACTCATTGCCGTGATTGATCCACCACACCACCGAAGAGGCCAGCAGCGCCAACACGATCAGCACGGAGATCAGGCGCATGGGAAACTGGCGGCTACGCGGCTCGCTGGCCGTGGAAACGCTCTTCACCAGCCTGGGGTTGGAGACGGCCTGACGCGGCAAGCTCAATTCCGACTCAGAAATTTCAAGCAGGCGTGCATAGGCCCGCAGGTAACCACTGACAAAGGTTGCCGAAGGCAAGGCAGCGTAGTCATCCTGCTCCAACGCACGGATGACCTGACTGCTCAGGCGCAGATTGCTGGCGACATCCTGTACTGAGAGGCCACGCGCCTCACGCGTCTCGCGTAGACGCCGACCCGGTAGCTCCATTGGCTCCAGCTCCTGGTCGCTTGTCTCGTCGTGGTTGGCACTATCACTCATGGGCGTGTGACCTGTTATCGGGATTCAAGGTAGAGGCGAGTTTCTTCGGCATCAGGAAAGTTGCGCTGCAACGACAGACTGTAGCTGCCAAGCGCATTGCGATCGCCCAGAATACGCTCGGTACGGATCCCTAGCCACAAGGACTCGGGGGTATGCCGCGCAACCTCACGAAAGCGTTGCAGGTAGGCACGGGTAGAGAGGTGGTTTTCCTGTTCAAAGTTGATCCTGGCCATCGCCAACAGGCTGCGTGGCGCACGGGCGTTCAGGTTCAGACCCTGGCGCAGGTAGCTCTGTGCCTTATCCAGATCCCCCTTGCTCTCCATGCACAGGCCAAGGTTCTCATAGACCTGATCGGGACGCGAGTAGACCGGGTTCTCCAATACCTTGAGAAACTGCTCCTCCCCCTTGTCGTACTCCCCCTGACTGCAGAGGAAGGCCCCGTAATTATTGAACAGGGCATAATCGGGCTCGCGGCTATGGCGCACCGCCAGGGCAAAGTGCCTGCTGGCCCTGTCGTCTCGATCCAGACGCCGGTATAGCTCGGCCGTATAGTGGTGCGCCGGGACATGGCGAGAATCAAACTCCAGTGCACGTTCGAGCTTCTCCATCGCCACTTCCAGGTCGCCCTGCAACATATAGCGCAGACCCAGTTCGGCATTGGCATCGGCAGCGCTGGTGCGATCCACATCCCGACCACCGGGGGTGGAGGCACAGCCGCTGAGCATAAAGAGCGAGACAGCAGTAAACAGTACGAGTAGTTTCATGAGGCGATCTTCTCCTCCTTGATGAGAAAACGTTCACTACGACGGGTGCGATCCGAGACCTTGCCTGCCAACTGCCCACAGGCCGCATCGATGTCGTCCCCACGGGTCTTGCGGGTCACGGTAATGATCCCCGCCTGCATCACCACTTCGCGAAAGGCGTTGATGGCCTGCGCACTGGAGCACTGATAAGGCGAGCCAGGAAAGGGGTTAAAGGGGATCAGGTTGAGCTTGGCTGGCACCCCACGCAGGATCTTCACCAACTCGCGGGCATGGGCCTCACTGTCATTCACCCCGGCCAGCATCACGTACTCGAAGGTCACACGACGGCGCGCCTTGCCCGCCACATAGCGCTTGCAAGCGGCCATCAGTTCGCGGATCGGATACTTTTTATTGATCGGCACCAACTCATCACGCAGCGGGTCATTGGGGGCGTGCAGCGATACCGCCAGGCTGACATCACTCTCCTCACGCAGGGCGTCGATCCCCGGCACCACCCCGGCGGTGCTGAGGGTAACCCGGCGTTTGGAGATCCCAAAGGCCAGATCCTCCTGCATCAGATCCATGGCCTTGACCACGTTATCGAGATTAAGCAAAGGTTCGCCCATGCCCATCATCACCACATTGGTGATCACATGCTCGCCCTTGTTTTCGGGCAGACCGATGAGCTTGCTGGCCAACATCACCTGACCGACGATCTCGGCGGCGCTGAGATTGCGGTTAAAACCCTGCCGAGCGGTAGAGCAGAAGCTACAGGCCAGGGTACAGCCCACCTGGGAGGAGACGCACAGGGTCGCCCTGCCCTCTTCGGGGATGTAGACCATCTCGATGTGGTTGGTATCGTCCACCTTGAGCAACCATTTGATGGTGCCATCGCTGGAGGGCATCTCGCGCACCACCTCGGGCAGACGCAACTCGGCACACTCGGCCAGGCGCGCGCGCAGGGCCTTGCTCAGGTTGGTCATTTGCTCGAAGTCGTCGACCCCATCCTGGTACATCCACTTCATCACCTGAGAAGCGCGAAAGGCCTTCTCCCCCATAGCGGTGAAGAAGGCCTCCATAGCTTCCCTGGTCAGACCATACAGATTTGTTCTGGCAGACTCAGTCATGGTTTACCCACTCGGTGGATTGCCCGCCTTAGCGGGTGCGAGGGCACAGCTCCTCTGGCTTGAAGAAGAAGGCCATCTCTTGCTCAGCGGTTTCGGGTGCGTCGGAGCCATGGACAGCGTTGGCGTCGATAGATTCCGCGAAATCGGCGCGAATGGTACCCGGAGCCGCTTCTTTCGGGTTGGTGGCACCCATCACTTCACGATTCTTGGCGATGGCGTCCTCGCCTTCCAGTACCTGTACCATTACCGGGCCAGAGGTCATGAAGCCGACCAGATCGTTGAAGAACGGGCGCTCTTTATGCACTGCGTAGAAGGCACCGGCCTGCTCCTGGCTCAGCTGCATCATGCGCGCGGCAACGATCTTCAGACCGGCCTTTTCAAAACGGCTGTAGATCTCGCCGATCACATTCTTGGCAACGGCGTCGGGCTTGATGATGGAAATGGTGCGTTCGATAGCCATGGGATCTCCGTAAAACGATGGGGTTAAGTTATCTTGAATGGCGCGATTATACGCAGGCTTGCACGGGGGTGCCAGTGCCGTGAACGCCATTGCGAAAAATGGGCAGTGGCTAAAACACGGGCATATTCCCCTGCAAAACCAACGGGTACATGCCATCGCTATCAGCTCGTCCAAGCAGGGCGAGGGTTTGTGGCAGCCGGGCATCCGCCCCTTCGGCGGCACCTACCCGGCCATCGATACGATAACGGCCACCGGGCTGCAGGCTCAGCTCAGCCTCGATCCGCAACGGACCGCCGTGATCGCGAATGTGGGCCTGTAGGCGGCCATCATCCGAGCGACTCAGCTCGGCGCTCAGATCCCCCAGCGGAATGGCCTCCCCCATCAGCAGCCGGGCCTGATGCCAGCTCAAACGCCCCTGCAGTGCCTGTGGCCAGCCATCGGGACCAAGCTGCAGGGAGGCCAATTGCAGTCCGAGCTGGCCATCCAGCGCCACCGGCAGGGTCGGCAGTTGCACAGCCAGCTGCTGGATCGGCCATTGACCACGCCAGTCCTTCAGCTGCAGTTGCTCTCCCTTCAGTGGGTAGCGAAGCTGCCCCTGCAAGTGGCCATCCCCCTGTTGCAGGGAGACCTCGGCGTGCAACCGGCCACGCAGCAGCGGCCAATGTGCCAGCTGCCAATCCATTCGTCCGACAGGCAAACCATCCCAGGCCAGTTGTTCCGCCCCGCCCCGCCAGAGGCTGCCGTTCGGGCCGTGCAATTGCAGGGCTGGCACCTGCTCTGCCAGGGGCTCAGCCGCAAAGCGCCATACCTGCGCGGCGGGCAGAGAGTGGAGCAAAAAGATCAGATAGGCCGACAGGCCAATGGCACTGAACAGTAGGCTACGTTTCATCGCTGCAAACTCACGCTGGCGTTAACACGACCGCTCTCGGGCAGGCGTTCCATAGTGAAGCTGTCCACACGGATCGCCTGTTCCCTGTAGAGCCCACCCAGCCAGCGCAGGGTGTCGTCGAACGGAGCGTTCTCCAGGCGTACCGATACCCCCTGGTTGTCCGGGCGCACCTGACGGATGGCCGAACCGATCCCGGCGGCGCGCGCACTGGAGTCGACCAACCCCATCAGCGACTGCCCCGACGGGCCAGCCCCGGCCTCGGCACTGCCACGCAAGGCCTTGACCTCAACCGCCCCCTGCTGCACAAAGCGCAGGGTCTCCTGCTGGTTGGCAATGCTCTGATGCAGCGAAGCGGTGTTCTGTTGCCAGGGCTCGATCACCAGCAGGTAGAGCAATAACAGCACCAGCACCGCGCCACCACCAAGCAAGATGGCGCGCTCCCTGGCTTGGAGGTTTTGCCAATACGCCCTCATCACAGTCCTCCCCCGCGCAGTGCCAGACGTGCCCGCACCTCGTCATCGGCGCTGGTCGCACCCCGGTTGTCCACCTCCAGGCCCTGCTGCTCCAGTGCGTCCATCAGGGTTTCCAACTGGGCCAGCGAGGCCAGCGCCAGTTCCAGCTCCAGCTCGCCCTGGCGATAGCGCAGGGTACGCAGGGTGGTCTGTTCGGCGGCGGCCAGTTGTGGCGCGGCGGCATTAAGCAACTCGACAAAGGCGCTGCGGCTGCCCCCGGAGCGCAACTCGGCCAACTGGCGCTCCATCTGCAACTGCGGGTTGACGATATTGACCGCCTCGGGGAAGGCCTCGCGATAGCTGGCGATGATCGCCTGATAGAGTGCCTCGTCCTGCTGTTTGAGTTGCCGGTATTCACTGATGGCCAGCCCCCCCTGTAGCAACAGCCAGACCCCCAACAGGGCCGCCGCCGGGCGCCAGGGGCGCCACAGCTTGCCCATGCGCTCACGGGGGCTGAACTCACCACTGAGCAGGTTGACCCCAGCGGTCTGGCTCAGCCCGGCGGCCATCAATGCCAGTGGCGATGAGCTTGAGTGTTGTTCCAGGGGGGGGATCCCCGTCGGCAACAAGGCCGCCAGCGGTGTAGCGTCTTGTTGGCGTGCATCGTGGATCATCACCCCCTCAACCCCTTCCTCACGCCCCTGCCAGGCCAGTTGCAACCAGCCTTGCAGGGCGTCCAGTGGCATCGCTACCGCCTGATGGGGCCCGCTGCGCAACAGCGCCTGGCGATCCTCCAGCAGCAGGGTCCAGGCCTGTGGCTGATACGGCAGGGCGAGGCCTTCGTGGTAGAGGGCGTGGGCACGCAGTTCGTGGCGCTGCAAGCTGTCCAACCACGCCTGCAACTCGGCCCGTGCCACCGCCACCGCAAGTTGCTGACCATCCTCGCGGCGCCCCGCTGGCACAACGTGGTAGGCCTCCACCTCATCGGCCAGTTGCTCCTCCAATGCGAACGGCAGCGCCTGCAACAGCCTGGCCCCTTTGAGGGGCGGCATCGGGGCGGCGAGACAGAGGCAACGTCCGGCTGGGGCGAGGACCTGCAGGCGCGCCCCCGCCGGTAGGCGGATCTCCTCCAGTGTCCCTTGCCCGCCTTGTTCGCCATGCCACCACTGCACCGTTCCCGATGGCTGTTCACTCAGACGTAGATAATAAATGTTCGACATACTCTAGTTACCCAATACTTTCCGTAGCCCTGCGACTACAGCGCCCCTTGGCTGCGCTGTAGTACCCGTGTCTGCCCACTGTCGCCCCGCTGCAGCAGGCTCTGCCAGGCCACCACCAGGCGACCAAACTGTACCTGAGACCTTAACACAAAGTAGCCACTGCTCACGCCGATGCTACGCTCCTCGACCTCCAGGCCAGCCAACGCGGGGTGTTGCAAAAATTCGTTCACACTCTGATAGCCATCCTCGTCCCGATCGGCCAGCAATTGCTCGGCCCCGGCCTCGTCCAGACCGTCGAACAGGGCCATCAACACCGCCGCCGTGGTGGTGTTGACGTTGATGCGGCTGCGACCGGGCAGGGCCGTCACATGGGGAGCGAGTCGCTGGTAGATGTCACTATCCACCCCGTCGAGCAGGCGCAATTCGCCGATATTCACCAGCGCGCCGTTGGCGCTGCGGTAGGGGCGCTCCAGGCCCAGGTAGTGACCGTCCTCCGCACCGTGGGGAAAGCGCGGCTCGATATCCGCATCCAGCCAGTCGGCCAGCACCTCGGCAAGGGCCGGGTCCAACTCCAATACCATCAGCAGGCGGCGAAAGCGGGCCAGCCAGGCCGCGTCGATCTCCCCCCCGCGCAGCAGATTATTGAGGTTAAAGCGCCCCTGCCGGTCCTCCAGCATACCGCTAAGCTGGCCGCCATCGACAGGGATGGGCGGCAGCACCGTGGCCCAGGGCTCCTCGGGATGGTCTACCTCCCCCTCTTCCCGATCCCGACGCAGCACCTGGGCTGCCCAGCCCTCCATCCCCTGCACATAAAGCATCGCCTGATCCGCCTCCAGCAGATTGGCGCTACGGCGGATGTCGTATTGCTGGCGCGCGGTCATCGCCACCGCGGCGGTGGTTGCCAGGGCGACCAGCAGCAACACGGTGATCAGCGCTACCCCCCGTTGCCGCTTCATTGCTCCGGCTCCTGGGGAGGCTCAGCAGATAGGCGCTGGGGCGGGTTTTCCACCAGTGGCCAGAGGCGGCGGATGGTGCCGCGTCCGTCAAGCTGCAACATCACCTCGATTGCCCGGGGCAGGCGGGCCAAATCCCCCTCCAGCGCCTCTACGGGCCAGTGGTCGTGCCATTGCCGCTGCTCGTCCATAAAGCGAAAACTCAGCTCATCCACCCCGTCCAGCAGCAGCGCCCGGTAGGGCTCACTGTCCTGGGCCCGATCCAGTACCTGCCAACTCCAGCGCTCCAGCCCCTCTTCCCCGAGCCGGTAGGCCACCCGCTGTAACTCACTGCGTGGCTGTCCGGCCGGGTTACGCCAACCGGCGTGGGTCAATTCCAGTCGGCCCTCACCAAAGCTCCCGCCCCCTTGCAGGGCGGGCTGGCGATCGCCGAACTCGTCACGGATCGGTCGGGGCACGGCCTGGACCAGATCCCGTCCGATCAGGGTGATGGCCAACTGCAATTGCTGCAGGCGGTCGGCCTGCTGCTCCACATGCAAGCGGTTGTTCAGCACACTACGCAAGCCGGTATGGGCCATTATCGCCACCAGCGCAAAGATGGCGATCGCCACCAGCATCTCCAGCAGGGTAAAGCCGCGCTGTGCGGTGCTCACGGGGCGTCCTCCGCAGGTGGGGGCTGGCTTGCTGCGGTGTTGCTGCTGGGGCGCGGCAGAAAGGCCACTAGTTGGCTGATGGTCGGGGCATCACTGTGGGCCTGGGCACGTATCATCACATCGAGGCGACGCACATCCACATCAAAGGTCTCGCTGATCTCGGCGCGCCAGAACCAGCGGTGATTGGCCATCTCCTCTTCACCCTGAAAGCGTCCGGTGGCAGGCCAGTCCTCGGCCAGCTGGTAGTTGGCGACCACGTTCATACCCACCCAATGGCTGAGGGTGCGGTCGCGCAGATAGCTGGCATTGCTGGCCTGGCTGCCACCGACCTTGATCAGCGCCCCCATCGCAATCGCAACGATGGTCAGCGCAACCAACACCTCGAGCAGGGTAAAGCCTCGCTGGCGGCGTATTACCATGGGCCGG
>SLDE01000238.1 GCA_007125455.1 Ectothiorhodospiraceae bacterium | reverse complement strand
CTTCTTTCCACCCCGGCGGATGGTTAGCTTGAGTGTTTCCGAGAGTGCGTTGACCACCGACACCCCAACACCGTGCAAACCACCGGAGACCTTGTATGAGTTGTCATCGAACTTACCGCCTGCGTGCAGGACCGTCATGATGACCTCGGCAGCGGAGATCTCTTCCTCTTCATGGTAGTCCACCGGTATACCTCGGCCGTTATCCTTTACGGTTACCGAGTCATCGCTGTGGATGATCACGTCGATCTGACTACAGTGTCCTGCCAAGGCCTCGTCGATGGAGTTATCCACCACTTCAAACACCATATGGTGCAGACCGGTTCCATCGTCGGTGTCACCGATATACATCCCTGGGCGCTTACGCACCGCATCCAGACCCTTTAAGACCTTGATATTCGAAGAATTGTATTCACTCATTTACGGCTCCATGGCTGGCAGGACAGCACTTGAATTCCTGCTTTAAATAGCTATCTACACTGCTTGGCATTATACCACTTCTTTGATTTGACCACGTTCCACGTGGAACACTTTCGTTTCTTGCCAGGCGCTTATATCGATTAGCTCCCGGTCGGTGGCAGTGATGAACACCTGATGACCCTGTTCATGCAGCAAACCAAGCAATCCTTGTCGACGTGCACTATCGAGCTCTGCTGGCAGATCATCAATAAGCACCACACATTGCTTACCAGTTTTGCGTGCCAGCAGTTCCATCTGCCCCATGTGCATGGCGACTACCAACAGCTTGGTTTGACCACGCGATAAGACCTCAGCGGCGGGCTGCTTATCGATGCTTAACTTTAGATCACAGCGGTGTGGGCCTACCGAGGTGATCCCTTGTTGAAGTTCACGCTGACGATGAGCTTCCAGTGCCTGCTCAAAACTGATGTCTTTGTTCCAACCTTGGCGGTAGTCGATCGCTAGGTCGAGTTCCGGTAATAGCTGGCTAATATGCTTTTCGATGTAGACAGCAAGTTCTGGCAGTACCACCTTACGCATCTGGTCGATCTTATCGCCATGGAGTAACAGCTGTTGATCCCAATAGGCCAAGGTCTCTGTACGTCGGCTGCGTAGCAGCGAGTTACGTTGTTTTAGGGTCTTCTGGTAGGCCGACCAGTGGGTTTGAAAGGCTGGTTCCACGTGAAACATCAGCCAGTCGATGAAGCTGCGTCGTTGTCGTGGGGAGCCGCTGACCAACTGGCTAGAGTCAGGGGTCAAGATCAATAGTGGGACGAGGCTGGCCAACTCGGCACGGGAGCGAAGGTTATGGCTATCGAGACGAATAAGGATACGGTTATCCATTGAGCGCTGTAGGCCCAGACGGTGAACCACACCCTTGGGAGAGCTAAGCTCAGCAAACAGGGTTAGGCTCTGTTCACCATGCTGCACGATATGACTGGTGCGAATACTGCGAAAAGAGCGGGCAAGACAGAGTAGGTGAATCGCCTCAAGCAGACTGGTCTTACCGCTACCGTTCGCGCCGTATAGCAGGTTTATCCGCATGCCTGGGTGGAGTGAGACCGAGGTCAGATTGCGTAGCTTACTGACCTCAAGTCGCTGAAAGTGCATGGTAACAGGGGAGGGGATACTAGAGCCTCATCGGCATAACGACATAGCGCGCATCCTCGGCATCGACACCGTGGATCACACAGCTACTGTTGGAGTCGATTAGCACCAAGCGGACCTGATCTTGTTTGATCGCATTGAGGGCATCGAGGATATAGGAGACGTTAAAGCCGATCTCTAGTTCTTCACCGTTGTATTCCACATCGATCTCTTCCTCTGCCTCTTCCTGCTCCGGGTTATTAACGGTAGCACGCAACAGATTGGGGAGTAGATTGAGCCGCACACCACGGAATTTATCGTTGGAAAGGATCGATGCACGTTGCAGCCCATGTAGGAGGATATTCTTATCAGCGACTACGATCTTGTCGCCGCCACGCGGGATGACCCTTTCATAATCAGGAAAACGCCCATCGATCAGCTTGGAGGTGAAGACTACATCACCAAGCGTGATGCGCAGAAAGCCAGAGTTAAGCTGTAGATTGCATGGGGTATCGCTGTCGTCAAGCAGACGCGAGAGCTCGACGACCCCTTTGCGTGGAATGATGATCTGCGAGATATCGGCGGGGACGATATCTGCTGCTACGTCACACAGGGCGAGACGGTGCCCGTCGGTGGCGACAGTGCGCAGCCCACCATCGCGTAGTTCAAGCAGTAGGCCATTAAGATAGTAGCGCACGTCCTGATTGGCCATGCAGAAGTGTGTCTGCTCGATCAGGTGCAAAAATTGGCCCTGTGCAACGGTGTACTCACGCGCCCCGGCGATCTTTTCGGTCGCGGGAAATTCGGAGGCGGGCAGGGTTGTGAGGTTGAAGCGACTCTTTCCAGAACGGATCAGTGCGCGTCCTTCGTCGATCTGGATATCGAGCATGGCATCATCGGGCAGGCTTTTACAGATATCGAGAAATTTTCGCGCGGGAAGGGTGATCTCGCCGTCGAGATCGTCCATACCCTCCAGCAAGATAGAGGCCGTAAGCTCGACCTCGAGATCGGTGCCAGTTAAGACCATCTTGCCTTGGCTGATATGTAATAGCACATTGGAGAGTATGGCCATGGTCTGGCGTTTCTCTACCACACCGCTAACTAGTTGCAGTGGTTTAAGTAGTGCTTCTCGCGAAATCCGGATCTTCATGTCACACATCCCGTTAATAATATATAAAGATATATATAAAACCTATTGTAATAACTAGTCATCGACCAAAATGTGAATAAATTAGCTTATGCGTTATATTTCAATAGGTTATAAAGCAATTTGAGCACCCATTTAGATACCCTGTTCCGTTGCGCAGCATGTGGATAAGTTGTGTACCGATCGGCGGTCATTGCCGCGACGGCAGTTATCCACAGTTTACACACACTATGTGGTGAGTATCCTTAACAGGTTTTCATAATCCTCATTGATCATTTGGTCGGTTCCTTTTAATTCTGCCACCTTCTTGCATGCGTGTAGCACCGTGGTATGGTCACGACCACCGAAGGCATCACCGATCTCTGGCAGGCTGTGACTGGTCAGCTCCTTTGCCAGTGACATAGCCACCTGACGGGGGCGTGCAATGGAGCGGTTGCGTCGTTTTGATAATAGATCAGCCACCCGTATCTTGTAATACTCGGCGGTGGTTTTCTGAATGTTTTCCAGAGTAACCTGCTTGGCCTGAAGTGCCAGCAGGTCACGGAGCGCCTGTTTGGCGAAATCGAGGGTGATCGGCTCACCGGTGAAGTGGGCATTGGCGATCACCCGGCGCAGGGCACCCTCAAGCTCGCGGATATTAGAGCGAATGCGCTTGGCAATAAAAAAGGCTACCTCATGGGGCAGCTCGGTTTTGGTTTGGGCCGCCTTACTCATCAGGATCGCGACACGGGTTTCCAGTTCCGGCGGCTCGATGGCCACGGTAAGCCCCCAGCCAAAGCGCGATTTGAGCCGCTCTTCCAGCCCCTTGACCTCTTTGGGATAGCGATCGGAGGTGAGGATAACCTGCCGCTGTCCTTCTAGGAGGGCATTGAAGGTATGGAAGAACTCTTCCTGGGAGCGCTCCTTGCCTGCAAAGAACTGGATATCGTCGATCAACAGCGCATCCACCGTGCGATAGTGGCGCTTGAATTCATTGATGGTGTTGTGTTGCAGCGCCTTGACCATATCAGCCACAAAGCGCTCGGAGTGGAGATAGACCACCCTGGCCTTGGGATTGTGTTGCTGGATGCGGTTGCCGATGGCGTGCATCAAGTGGGTCTTGCCCAAACCGACACCGCCATAGATAAACAGCGGGTTGTAGGAGCTACCGGGGTTCTCTGCGACCTGGACCGAGGCGGCACGCGCCAGCTGGTTGGACTTGCCCTCCACAAAGTTGTCGAAGGTACAGTCAGGGTTGGTAGAGATAGAGCGATCCCGGCTGCGCAGGGAGGACTGCTTGTCCTGATTGTCGCTGCTGGTGGGCTTGCGTGGGGCCTGTTCCGGCTCGGCATTGGCGGCAGGCAGGCTACCCACCTCGAAGCGCAGGGTGGGCGGCGTGCTGTCGCACATCTGCCCGAGCATTTCGTTGATGCGACTACGGAAGTTACTCTCCACATACTCCTGAACAAAGCGGTTGGGAGAGAGGACACGCAGGCAGTTTTCATCCATGATGGCCTGTAGAGGACGGATCCAGGTGTTGTATTGCTGAGGACTCAGCTCATTTTCCAGCAATGCTACACATTGACCCCATAGCGCGACGGTCATCGCGATCCCCCCTTGGTATCTTGAACTACCTACGGCCATTCAACAGTAGGCCAGGCCGCTAGTGTACCGGGATCGCAGAGAGTTATCCACAGCCTGAAGCGTGGCTAAAACAGTGAATAATCATTGACAAAGCAGGCTTTGGGAGGGTATTGTGACCGGCTTTTCCCGCCTGCCAAAAGGCGGGGTGTTAATGACCTACTTTTACTGGACGATGCAGTCATGAAGAGAACCTTTCAGCCAAGCCGCCTCAAGCGCGCCCGTCGCCACGGCTTTCGCGCCCGTATGAGCACCGTTGGTGGTCGTAAAGTTATCAAGGCACGCCGCGCCAAGGGCCGTGCACGCCTCTCAGCCTAATCCGCTGCAACTGGCCGGAACCGACGACCCGCAGCCCGATGGCGCGGGTTGTTTTCCTCGCAGGCTGAGGCTGCTTAGTGCCGACGAGTACCAGCAAGTCTTTGCTGGTGCCTGTAAGGCGGGCAACAGCCAGTTTACCATCCTCGCCAGGGCGAATGGTCTGGGCTATCCACGCCTGGGTATGGCGATCTCCCGCAAGGCGATACGGCTGGCGGTGCAACGCAATCGCATCAAACGGCTGCTACGCGAATACTTCCGTTTGAATAAACACGCCCTCGATAGCGTGGATTTGGTGATCCTGGCCAAACCAGCCGCCGCAAAGCTGGATAAGCAAACCCTACGCAACAACATCCAACACGGCTTCAAGCAGCTGGCCCGTCGCTGTCTGTCTGCCGAAACATCACCCGATCCTCACCCGTAATGGTACATGCCAATTGTCACCGCATGGTGTAGCATAGGCGGATCTTTCGATTGGCCGTATGGTCCCATTCATCATCACTAAACAAAAGACGACATCATGGATTTTGCACGAATCTTATTGCTGACCGCCCTGTTCTTTACCCTGTTTATGATTTGGCAGGCCTGGCAGGAAGACTATGTTCGCCCGCAGCAGCCGGTCGAAACGGAACAAGCCATGCTGGAGCAGGATCTGCCGACTACGCCGGCGGAACGGCGCGAAGAGGGTGGCGCGGTGATGGACGCCCCCTCCGTTCAGCAGTTGGAGAGTGCGCAACGTATCCATGTGCGTACCGATGTCTATGATCTGGAAATTGACAGCCTGGGTGGGGACTTGCGCCGGGTTGATTTAACCCAGTATCCACAGGAACTGAAAGAGCCTGAGGTGCCTGTGCGCCTGATGGACGACGGCTCGCGTAACTTCTTTATTGCCCAGGCGGCATTACTGCCAGCAGCCGGTACGGATAGCCCTGCGCCCAATCACCACCAGCGCTTTATCGCCACCCAAGATGAGTATGTGATGGCCGATGGCGAGGATAGCCTGGAGGTTCGCCTTACCTGGCAGCACGAAAGCGGGGTTGAGGTAGACAAGATCTACACCTTCCATCGCGGCAAATACGTCATCGACGTGGACTTCGAGGTGCGCAACTACAGTGATCAGCCCTGGGTAGGCCATGTCTATCGGCAGTTGCAACGCAGTGAACTACAGGATGATACCTCCTGGTTCATCTACACCTATACCGGTGGGGTGATCTACAGCCAGGAAGACAAATACGAAAAGATCAGCTTCAGCGACATGTCCAGCCGCGACCTTAACCGCAGCATCAATGGCGGTTGGGCCGCGATGATCCAGCACTACTTTGTTGGTGCCTGGGTGCCGCCGCAGGACGAGAGCAGCAACTTCTACTCCAAATCGCCGCGCGACAACCGTTACATCCTCGGCATGGTCGGGGAGAATAGCCAGGTAGCCGCAGGCGAGAGTGCTGTCTTTAGCTCACAGCTGTTCGTTGGCCCGAAGTTGCAGGATCAGATGCGTGAGGTGGCCGAGGGCCTGCACCTGACCGTGGATTATGGCTTCCTTACCATCATCTCGGCACCGCTGTTCTGGCTGCTCAGTCATATCTATGCCCTGGTCGGTAACTGGGGCTGGGCGATCATCCTGCTCACGGTGATGATTAAGCTGGTGTTCTACAAGCTCTCGGAGACCAGCTATAAATCCATGGCCCATATGCGCAAGGTTCAGCCCAAGCTAAAGGAGCTGAAGGAGCGCTACGGCGACGACAAGCAGAAGCTCAATGAAGCGATGATGAAGATGTACAAAGAGGAGAAGATCAATCCGCTTAGCGGTTGTCTGCCGATCCTGGTACAGATCCCGGTCTTCATTGCGCTGTACTGGATGCTGCTTGAGAGTGTGGAGATGCGTCAGGCACCCTTCATGCTCTGGATTCAGGATCTCTCCAGCCCGGATCCCTTCTTCGTGCTGCCGATCCTGATGGGTGTGACTATGCTGATCCAGCACAAGCTCAACCCCACCCCCCTGGATCCGATCCAGGCGCGAGTGATGATGATCCTGCCGATCGCCTTCACCTTCTTCTTTATCTTCTTCCCGGCGGGCCTGGTGCTGTACTGGGTGGTCAACAATGTCCTCTCTATCGCCCAGCAGTACTACATCACCCGCTATGTGGTGAAGGCCTGATCCGAGGCGGGCGATGAACGAGACCATCGCCGCACAGGCCACGCCCCCCGGCAGGGGTGGCGTGGGGATTGTGCGGATCTCGGGCCCGGCAGCCAAGGCCTGTGCCGAGGCGTTGTTGGGGCATTGCCCCAAACCACGTTACGCCGAATACCTTCCGTTCTACCATCCCACAGGTGAACTGCTCGATCAGGGGATCGCCCTGTGGTTTCCCGCGCCCCACTCCTTTACCGGAGAGGATGTACTGGAGCTGCAAGGCCACGGTGGGCCAGTGGTCATCGACCGTCTGCTGCATGCCCTGCAGTCATTGGGCGTGCGGCTGGCCAGACCGGGCGAGTTCTCCGAACGGGCCTTTCTTAACGGCAAACTGGATCTGGCCCAGGCCGAGGCGATTGCGGATCTGATCGAGGCCGGTAGCGAACAGGCAGCGCGCAGTGCCATGCGCACCTTGCAAGGGGAGTTCTCCCGTCATGTACATGCCTTGGTAGAGCAACTTACCGAGCTGCGCACCTATGTGGAGGCGGCGATCGACTTCACCGACGAAGAGATCGACTTTCTTGGCGGTGGCGAGATCGCCGCGCGCCTACAGCAGATAGAACAGAGCAAAGATGAGATTAATCGCAGTGCCAGCCAGGGGAGCCTGTTGCGCGAGGGAATGACCCTGGTCCTGGCCGGTCAGCCCAATGCAGGCAAGTCCAGCCTACTCAATGCCCTCAGCGGTCAGGACAGTGCCATCGTCACCGAGATCGCAGGTACCACCCGCGACACCCTGCGCGAGCAGATCCAGCTCGACGGCCTGCCACTGCATATCATCGACACGGCCGGCCTGCGCGAGACCGACGACCCGGTGGAACAGCAGGGGATTGCACGGGCCTGGCAAGCCATTGCAGGGGCGGACCGCATACTACTGTTGGTGGATGACAGGACG
The DNA here is from genome assembly GCA_007125455.1 of Ectothiorhodospiraceae bacterium. Taxonomy (GTDB): domain Bacteria; phylum Pseudomonadota; class Gammaproteobacteria; order Thiohalomonadales; family Thiohalomonadaceae; genus SLDE01. Next base: position 9,978 of record SLDE01000238.1, on the reverse strand, counting down.
GGGATCAGCGCCGAGGATGAGGCGATCCTCGCACAGCTCCCGGCACAGATTCCGCTTAGCATCCTGCGCAACAAGTGCGACCTTAGTGGTAACCCAGCAGGGATAGATCTTGGGGATGCTGTGCCAAGCCTGAGGTTGTCTGCGAAGCAGGGAGAGGGGATCAAACAGCTGCGCGAGCACCTTAAGCAGAGTGTCGGCTATCAGCAAAACAGCGAAGGGCAGTATATGGCCCGACGGCGCCATCTCGATGCCCTGGCGCGGGCCGGTGAGCATATCGCGCAGGCAAGGGGGCAGCTGGAAAGCGGTATGGGTGAATTGATGGCAGAGGAATTACGCCTGGCACAGCAGGCTTTGGGGGAAATCACCGGGCAATTTGGTGCCGATGACTTGTTGGGCAGGATCTTCAGTTCGTTTTGTATCGGAAAGTGAGAACGAGAAGATGGCTGTTTGTCATATCCAGACTTTATAATTCATAAACCATAACGAAGCAGGAGCCAGTACATGACCGATGTAGCAAACAATCATAGCGATACCAGCGCGAAGATTATTTATATCCTCTATTTGGTGAGTATTGTTGTTGGCATCACCGGGATCATCGGTGTGGTAATGGCCTACATCAATCGTAGTGAAGCGCCCGCCTGGCTAAAAAGCCATTATACCTTTCAGATCCGTACCTTTTGGATCGGACTGCTGTTTTTCATTATCGGCGTGCTGACATCGTTCATTCTGATTGGTTATCTGATTCTGGTGTTCTGGCTGGTGTGGTTGATTATTCGTTGTGTGAAAGGGCTGCAGATGCTGGACAAGAAGCAGCCCCTGGCGAATGAAAACTCCTGGATGTTTGGCTAACTAAGCAGCCAGGGCCCGGCGCTAGCCGGGCTGTGTTACAGCTTAGCCGACGGCCTGCAGCTGCCTACCCAGGTGGCGGCAGGCATCGGTAGCGGTAAAGATGCCGCTGAGCTTCCCCCCATCCACGATGAGGGCCGAGCCAATCTGACGTTTGGCCATCTCGCTGGAGACCTCTGCCAGGGTGCTGTTCGACTCCACAGCATAGGCATCGAGACTGCACACATCCCCCACCTGCAGGCTGCTGAAATCGTCTAAATCACGGTTGGTGATCTGCGCCAGATAGATGTCCCGATCCGAGACCACCCCCATCAGGCGCTCCCCATCCATCACCGGTAGATGGCGTAGTCGGCGCGCGATCATGAGCTTTTGGGCCTCATCCAGTGCCGTATCGGCGCTGATGGTGATGGGATCCGGGGTCATTACCTCGCCAATGGTGATTGTGGTCATGTTCGACTCCTTAATGGCTTTATTAAAACTCGTTTTGCAGTTTTTTGTATCCCAATACCAGCTCGTTATTGGTGCGTGCCACATCCTCAGAGAACTCCGAGGCCTTGGCATTCACCCGTGGAATATCATCCAGGTTGGTGCTGGCACCCAGTTGGGTGGTGGAGGGTACATAGAAACCCTCGGGCAGATGGGCCCCGTCGACCACCGCATTGTGGCGCACTACGCAGCCATCACCCAGGGTACAGTTGAATAATACACTGTTAAAGCCAATAAAGACGTTGTTGCCTACTTCGCACGGACCGTGCACTATGGAACGGTGTGCAATCGAGGTGTTTTTGCCAATGGTCACTGCGGCTCCGGATTTGGAGTGAATCACAACACCGTCCTGGATATTGGAGTTGGCACCGATGATGATGGGGTCCATCTCACCATTGGCATCGACCTCGTCGGCACGGATGACGGCGTAGGGGCCGACGAAGACGTTTTCCTCAATGATGACCTTGCCGCAGATAATCGCGGTTTGGTCAACGTAGGAGGATTCGTGGATCTCTGGTAGATCACCGGATGGGTTTTTGCGAATCATCTCTGCTTGCCTCTGGGTTAATATGTAGAGATATAGACTATCATCGATTAATAGTATCTTACCCTATGGAGGTGATACATGGCAGATGAGAAGCACAACGACGCATACTGGCGCGAGAAACTAACACCGGAGCAGTATAGGGTATGTCGCCAGAAGGGCACCGAGCCACCTTTCTCTGGCAAGTGGCTAAAAACCCACACACCAGGGGTATATAGCTGTATCTGCTGTGGGGAGAAGCTGTTTGATGCCAGCGACAAATTCGAGTCCGGCTGCGGCTGGCCCTCATTCAGTGAGGTGATCGCGCCGGGTCAGGTGGAAACCGTGGAAGATCACAGCCACGGCATGGTGCGTACCGAAGTGGTGTGTGCGCATTGTGGCGCTCATTTGGGCCATGTCTTCGATGATGGGCCAGCGCCGAGCGGCAAACGCTATTGCATCAACTCGGTTTCGCTCGGTTTCACCCCGGAGGAACGACGCCGGGAACAGTAATAACCACTAGCCCTATCCCATAGTAGGAGCGGATGGGCTAGGGAGTGGTCAGCGTCTGCGTACCTGAATCGGCACACTGGCAGAGCGACCGTGATCATCGCTCACCGTGAGTTGCCAGTCACCCACCTCTGCCGACCAGTAGAGGGTCTCCCCGGATGCAACATGGCCGATCAGGCGTTGGTCGGCAAACCAGTAGAGTCGTTCCACTCCCGCCTCACTGCTGGCCTGTAGCGGGATCAGGTTGTGCTCCACAGGGCCGCTGTGCAGGGTATAGCTCAAGCCATGTTGCGGATTGCGGATCTGCGGCGGATCACCGTGGGCCGCCTGCTGTTCCAGCGAGCATGGTTCGCCAAAGGGCGGGGGGCCATGCTGGATCAACCCGGCACGATGGAATATCGCCTGCAACTCGCTGGGCCAGAAGCTGTGCACCGCCAGCCGGGTTTCTGGCGGGCGATGTGTGCAGGCACGCAGGCCATTGGCTACAAGGACAGGGATTTGGCGGTGGATGGTATTGACCTTCAGGGGGGAGGTACCAGGAATGAACCAGCCCGGTAGGCTGCGCGGACAGTGGGCCCCCGGCAGGTCGCCGCCGATGGCGCACATCGGCTCTTGCTGCAAGCGCAGGCCATGGGCGTCGAAGCCGGGTGTCGGCCAGCGGCCATCCTCTTGTTGGAGTGTCTCAAGGATGCGAAACAGTAATGGCCCGGCGGCGCTACGCCCCACCAGTGCCGGGTTGGGGCGGCCATCGAAGTGGCCTAACCATACGGCCACCACATAGGGCCCGCTTACCCCGATAGCCCAGGCATCACGAAAGCCGTGGGATGTGCCGGTCTTCCACGCCACTGTTTGGCTCTGACGGGGTACGGCCCCAGGCAGACGATCATCACGGGGTGGGGGGGTGTGGCGCAACATCTCCAGAGTGAGCCAGGCGGCTTCCGGCGTGAGCAGTGCGCGCGGGGATGGGGCTGGCTGGTCCATTAACTGGCGTAATGGGCGCCATTGGCCGCGATTGGCCAGCATGGCGTATAGCCCGGCTAACTCATCCATACGGATCTCCATACCACCGAGCACCAGGGCCATACCGTAGTGTTCAGCTGAGCGGAGCCCGCCTATCCCTGCCTGATCGAGCAGGCCGTGCAGACCGGGTTGTTCGAGTTTGGCAAACAGGGTGACAGCCGGTACGTTGCGACTGTGGATCAGGGCATCCTGGGCCAGGATGGGGCCGCTGAATTGGCGGTCGAAGTTCTCGGGGCTGTAGGCACCGATCCGTCGTGGTGCATCATGGAGCAGGGTCATCGGGTGGATCAGACCCTGCTCAATGGCCAGGGCATAGAGAAAGGGCTTAAGGGCCGAGCCAGGGGAGCGAGGGGCGCGGGTGCCGTCCACCTGCCCGGCGATGGCTGGATTGTGGTAATCAGCCGAGCCCACCGCCGCCAACAGGGACATATCACGATAATCGAGTACCAACACGGCCGCATTGTCCAGGCCCTGGGGGCGCAGGTTGGCCAGATGGTTCGCCACCAGGGACTCCATGCGCCGCTGCAGCGGTAGGGAGAGGGTGGTGTGTACACTGCCGGGGCGTGCCATCCCCTGCTGATGCATGGCTTGTACCCGATGGGGGGCGTGTAGTGGCAGCTGATTGAGTGGGCGGAAGGCCAGCGGCAGGGTGGTTGGCAGGTCCTGCTGGGGCCAGCGGCGCGCCAGCTCTGCTCTGGCAGCGCCCAGGCGCTGCTGGCCAGAGGCAGTGGTCGGACTGCGCCCTACCGGGTTTTGCGGGATCAGTGCCAGGGCCATGGCCTCGGCACGGCTCAACTGCTGTGGTGGCTTGTCGAAGTAGATCCAGCTGGCCGCCGCCACCCCCTCGATATTACCGCCGTAGGGGGCGAGGGTCAGGTAGGCCTCAAGGATATCGGCCTTGTTGTAGTGGCGCTCGATCTGCAGCGCACGCCCGATCTGTTGTAGCTTGCCGCTCAGGTTGTGCGGCAGTCCATAGCGCAGCCGCGCCACCTGCATGGTTATGGTCGAGCCGCCCACCCGGCGCTCTCCCGCGAGGGTTTGCCAGCTGGCTCGTAGCATGGCGAGGAGATCGACGCCAAAATGTTGATAAAAGCGACGATCTTCGTATAACAAGCTTGCCTCAATCATGGTATCCGCCACCTCTTCCAGGGGCAGGCGGTAGCGCTCATCGTGGGCCAGGCTGAGCCACAGCAGTGCCCCATCCCGGTCCAGATAGGCGGTGGAGTAGCTGGTGTGGCCGAGCAGGTCGGGTTTGGGCAGGGCCAGCCACAGCAGCCCCGGCAACAGAGCCACAACAAGCAACCAGGGCCAGAGGCGACGGGTAGTAATCTTCATAGAAGGCTATTATGCATAGTGATGCCGCACAGGTGGAAGCCATGTGAACCCTCGGGTATCGTGGATCTGTGTGGTGAGAAGCCTCGAAATGGCCAGGTAAGCTAATGTTAAGGATATCCAATCAAGTCAGTATCCCCGAAGAGGAGATCGAACTCAGCGCGATCCGCGCCCAAGGGGCCGGTGGCCAGAACGTCAACAAGGTCTCCAGCGCGATCCACCTGCGTTTTGATATCGCCGCCTCATCCCTGCCCGCGTTCTACAAGCAACGTCTGCTCGCCCTCAAGGATAAACGGATCAGCGGCGATGGGGTGATCGTCATCAAGGCCCAGCGTTATCGCACCCAGGAAAAGAACCGCGAGGATGCCCTGGCCCGACTGGCTGAATTGATCCGCAGCGTTTCAGCGGTACAGAAAAAGCGCATTCCCACCCGTCCGAGTAAGGGTGCCAAGGAGCGGCGACTGCAGGAGAAGGGGCGTCAAAGTCAACGCAAGGCCTTGCGCGGCAAAGTCGAAAGCAACCATTAGGCGGGGCGTGCCAGCAGCCTTGCAATAGCGTTCTTGAAGATATATCTTGTTGCCACTCTTCGGTACACCCACAATATCTTGTGGTTGTGATAACAGGGAATCCGGTGTGAATCCGGAACTGTCGCGCAGCGGTGTGGGGGAACGAAGGTCGCATGAAGGCACTGCCTCGGGTGGGAAGCCGCGACCCTAGGCGCTCGATCCTGAGCTTGCCCCCAAGTCCGAATACCTGCCGAGGAGCGGCCCGTCATGGACGGGCACCACCCGAGCCTTCGCGTCAAAGGTCTCGGGGGCGCGCTCGCCCGGCGTTTTGTCCGGCCCCTCGCCCCTGAACTTGTGCGATGGCCCGACCGGACGATAACGACCTGGGAGGCGCCATGCTGAACGAATCCATTCTGCCCGTAACAGAGCCCGATCGGGCTTCCATACACAGCCACATCTACCAAACATCCGAGCGCGATGGGCGCTTTGAAGTGATCCGCCGACGTGGTGAGATCACCGCCTTCGACCCGGCCAAGATCAGCCTGGCGGTGAGCAAGGCCTTTCTCGCCGTGGAGGGCGAGGGAGCCAGCGGCTCCCGGCGCATCCATGAGGCGGTGGCCGAGCTGACCGAACAGGTGACGGCGGCGCTCACCCGTCGCCAGCCCGGTGGCGGCACCCTGCACATCGAGGACATCCAGGACCAGGTGGAGCTGGCGCTGATGCGCTCCGGCCATCACAAGGTGGCCCGCGCCTATGTGCTCTACCGTGAGGAACACGCCCGTCGCCGCGCCGCCGTCCAGCCAGCGCAGGCACCGCCGGATGCACCACAACTGCATGTCACGTGCCGGGATGGTCGCCGCGAACCCTTGCCGATGGCGCAACTGGCGCAGCTTATCGAGGCGGCCTGTGTCGATCTGGCGGGGGCCGAGGCGCAGGCCGTGTTGGCCAACCTGCGCCGCAACCTATTCGATGGCATTGAAGAGCAGGCGGTGGCCGAAGCACTGGTATTGTCAGCGCGCAGCCTGATCGAGCGCGATCCCGACTATGGCCGGGTGGCGGCGCGCTTGCTGTTGGAACAGTTGCGTCGCGAGGCGGTCGACTTTCTTGATCTAGGCTTAGGAATGGAGGGCCAGGGCGGGAAGGCCTTCCACTATGGTGAATACTTCAAGACCTATCTACAACGGGCCAGTGAGTTGGGCTTGGCCGATCCTCGCCTGCTGTTGTTTGACCTGGATGCGCTTGGTGACGCACTGCAGCCCGAGCGAGACCTCAACTTCAACTATCTGGGCCTGCAAACCCTTTACGACCGCTACTTCCTCCACAGCGGTGGGACCCGCATCGAGCTGCCACAGGCCTTTTTCATGCGCGTGGCGATGGGCCTGGCGCTCAACGAGTTGGACCGCGAGGCGCGCGCCATTGAGTTCTACCGCCTGCTCTCCAGCTTCGACTTCATGGCCTCCACGCCCACCCTGTTCAACGCCGGCACCCTGCGTCCGCAGCTCTCCTCCTGCTATCTGACCACCGTGCCTGATGCGCTGGAGGGGATCTACAGCGCCATCAAAGACAACGCCCTGTTGTCCAAATTCGCCGGAGGCCTGGGCAACGACTGGACCCAGGTGCGCGGCCTGGGTGCCCACATCAAAGGTACCAACGGCAGCTCCCAGGGAGTGGTGCCCTTTCTCAAGGTCGCCAACGACACCGCCGTGGCGGTCAACCAGGGCGGCAAGCGCAAGGGCGCGGTATGTGCCTACCTGGAAACATGGCACATCGACATCGAAGAGTTCCTCGAACTGCGCAAGAACACCGGCGACGAGCGCCGCCGCACCCACGACATGAACACCGCCCACTGGGTGCCGGATCTGTTCATGCGCCGCGTGGCCGAGGAGGGGGAGTGGACCCTGTTCTCCCCCGACGAAGTACCCGAACTGCACGAGCTGAGCGGCCAGGCCTTCGAGCAGGCCTATCTGGCCTGTGAGGCCAAGGCCGCGCGTGGCGAGATCCGGATCAGCAAGCGCCTGCCCGCACAGCAGTTGTGGCGCAAGATGCTCTCCATGCTGTTCGAGACCGGCCACCCCTGGATCACCTTCAAGGACCCCTGCAACCTGCGCTATACCAACCAGCATATGGGGGTGGTGCACAGCTCCAACCTCTGCACCGAGATCACCCTGCACACCAACGAGCGCGAGATCGCCGTGTGCAATCTCGGTTCGGTCAACCTTGCTGCCCACGTAGACGAGAACGGCCTTGATACCGCCCGTCTGGAACGCACTGTGCGCACCGCCATGCGCATGCTCGATAACGTCATCGACATCAACTACTACAGCGTCCCCCAGGCGCGCAACGCCAACCTGCGCCATCGCCCCGTGGGCCTGGGCCTGATGGGCTTTCAGGATGCACTCTACAAACTGCGCATCCCCTACGCCTCGGAGCAGGCGATAGAGTTTGCCGACCGCTCCATGGAGACCCTGAGCTGGTACACCATCCAGGCCTCCAGCGAACTGGCCGCCGAACGTGGCTGCTACCCGAGCTACGACGGCTCACTGTGGAGCCAGGGCGAACTGCCCATCGACACCATCGCCCGTCTGGCCGAGGCCCGTGGTGACTACCTGCAAATGGACCAAAGCACCACCCTCGACTGGGAGGCCCTGCGCCGCCAGGTACTCAGCCAGGGGATGCGTAACAGCAACGTGATGGCCATCGCCCCCACCGCCACTATCGCCAATATCTGCGGGGTGAGCCAGTCCATCGAACCGACCTACCAAAACCTCTACGTCAAATCCAACCTCTCCGGCGAGTTCACCGTGGTCAATCCCCACCTGGTGGCCGAGCTTAAGGCCCATGGGCTGTGGGACGAGGTGATGGTCAACGACCTCAAGTATTACGACGGCAGCCTCGCCCCCATCGACCGCGTGCCCGACGAGCTCAAGGCGCTTTATGCCACGGCCTTCGAGATCGACCCGCGCTGGCTGGTGGAGGCCGCCTCACGGCGGCAAAAGTGGCTGGACCAGGCGCAAAGCCTCAACCTCTACCTGGCCGAGGCCTCCGGCCCGGCGCTGGACCGGCTCTACAAACTCGCCTGGGTGCGCGGCCTCAAGACCACCTACTACCTGCGTACCCTGGGCGCGACCCAAATGGAAAAATCTGCCAGCGCCGCGCCCAAAGCCTGCGCCATCGACGAACCCGACTGCGAGGCATGCCAGTAAGTCAGGTACGAGGTGCGAGGAACGAGCAAAGACCCTGTGGGAGCGGCTCCGCCGCGAAAAGCCTGCGTAGCTGCGGTGAACACAACACCAAGAAAAGGAACACCACCATGCAACTGAACTGGGACGACCCCCTGACGATACAACCCAAGGCCGATCTGGCCCCCCAGGCAAACGGCCGTGATGATCACCAGGTGATCCAGGCCATGCGCCCGGTACGCGCCGAGGACAAAAAGGTGATCAACGGCCACACCGACATCAACCAGTTGGCCCCCTTCAAATACCCCTGGGCCTGGGAATACTTTCTCAATGCCAACAAGAACCACTGGACCCCGCTGGACATCAACATGGCCCAGGACGTGCACGACTACCACCACAAGCTCAACCCGGCAGAGCGACACGTCTACGAAAACGTACTCGCCTACCTGACCACCTCCGACATCCTCGCGATGCGCAACATCGGCCTGGCGGTGATGGAGAAGATGTCTGCCCCCGAGCTGCAGATCTACCAGGCCCGCCAGGTCTACGAAGAGGCCCTGCACACCTGGACCTACCAGCACTGCATCGAGACCCTCGGCCTGGATCAAAGCGAGATCTACAACCGCTACCGGGTGGTGCCCGCGATCAACGCCAAGATCCAGCTGGCCAACCGCCGCCTCGATTCCATCCTGCGCTCCGACATCGACCTGGCTCAGCGCGATGCCCTGAACGACTTTGTGATGGCCTACATCTTCTTCGCCGCCGTATTCGAGGGCAGTTGGTTCTACAACGGCTTTTCCCCCATCTTCGCCCTGCAACGACGCGGGCTGATGAAGGGCACCGCCGAACAACTGCAATACATCATGCGCGACGAGGTACTGCACGCCTCCTTTGGTATCCGGGTGGTCAAACAGATCATGAAGGAGGAAGACTACCGCCCCGACCCCACACAACTGAACACCATGTGGCAAGAGGCCCTGGAGGCGGAGAGTGCCTACGCTCACCACCTGCTACCTCAGCCGATCCTCGGCTACAGCGCCGAAGAGCATATCGAACAGTTCCGCCACATCGCCAACCGCCGCGCCCGCCAACTGGGTCTGGAAGAGCCCTTCCCCGGCGCACAGAATGCCCTGCCCTGGTTGGACGAACAGGCCAACCTGCGCAAGGAAAAAAACTTCTTCGAGACCCGCGTCACCGAGTATCAAAGCGGCGGAGGGTTGCGCTGGTAGAGTCATTGGTAATCATGACGAGCAATGGAACAGCTGGGATGTACCTCAAGGTGGATGCCGTCGAGATCACCAAAGACTGAAGGTGAGAGAAAACAAGCACCAAGGTCGTCCGATTGGTCACCAATATAGCCAAAGGGCACGGAGTCACCCAAGCGGAAAATAAGAGTTCACCAACTTCACACTTTACTTCACATGTTGCGGTTTCTGGGCTATCCTACGGGAAATGGTGGAACTTCGTCCATGCCTATGAGAGACAAGAAATTACATGAGCGCCAATGAGATCCCTTGGGCAGCCGAACCCCCGACCGAAGTGCCGCTAGAACATGCACCTCTTGTGCGTGTTATCG
>SLDE01000128.1 GCA_007125455.1 Ectothiorhodospiraceae bacterium | reverse complement strand
GTGGTCACCGGCCCGGCCTCGGCGAAGCTGGTGAGCGATCTGGTGTTGGGTAAAGAGCCCGAGCTCGATCCGCTAGCCTATACGCTGAAGTGATCCCGACCTGCCCACTGCGGGCCTTCGCGGCGAGCCCAGGGCGTCCGCCTGCTTGGGCAGGAACTTCATGTAAGTATGCGCTCACCCTGGCGGCGAGCCGGGCGCACTTGCCCCTGCTTGCAAAAGGGCTTAATCTCGACTGTTAGTGTAACCACCCGCCCGGCGATATGCGAAGCCGACCTGGGCTTTCGTCCTGCAGTTGGCAGCATGGCGTAAACCGCTGCGCTACAGCCGAGCCACCATGTCACAAAGTGACGGGGTACACATCCGATACACAACCACTAACTTTAAGGTGACGCAGATGGATATGAATATCGAGCTGGCACGTTTTAATATGATCGAGCAACAGGTACGCCCCTGGGACGTACTGGATCAGCGCGTGCTGGATCTGATGAGCCAAATTCCACGCGAAGCCTTTGTGCCAGAACAGCTGCGCGCCCTGGCCTTTGCCGACACCATGCTACCACTGGGCAACGGCGAGGTGATGATGGAGCCTAAGCTGGAAGGTCGCATCCTGCAGGCCCTGGCGCTGCAACCGGACGACAAGGTTCTGGAAGTGGGTACCGGCTCCGGCTACCTGACCGCCCTGCTCGCCGCCCAGGCCCGCAAGGTCGTCTCGGTGGAGCTGGATGGAGAACTACTGGAGAGCGCCCGCCAACGGCTGGCCGAACGGCATGTCGACAACGTAAACCTGCATCAGGGCAATGCCGCCGACGGCTGGGGCAGCGAACAGCCCTACGATGCCATCGTCCTGGGCGGCTCGGTGCTCGCCATCCCGCAAGGGCTGAAAGAGAACATGCAGGTGGGCGGACGCCTGTTTGCCGTGGTAGGGGAGGGTATACTAATGAAGGCGGTACTGCTGACCCGCGACACCATCAAGGAATGGCGCGAACTGGTGTTGTTCGAAACCTCGTTGCCGCCACTGCATGGGCTAAGCACAGCGCCTGCCTTCCGCTTCTGAGAACCCATGATTGGCAGGCCAAGAACGATACACCGTGCGGCAATATGATGAGTATGCGCGCTCGCGCAGATATGTAAGCAGCCCCCTCCTGGATGGGCTAATATCAGCTTCACAGCCTTGAACCGCTCGGTTAGTGGCTATATATTAGCCCTTACTTAAGCACTTACCCGCATTGCGGGTTCGTGGTAGCGTACCATCTGGCCCCGCCGCAACCTCATCCATACAGGAATCGCCATGCAACGACTTGCCGCCACCCTGCTCTCCGCCGCACTCCTGCTGGGCAGTAGCTTCGCCTCCGCCGAGACCTTGCTCGATATCTACCTTGAGGCGGTGCAAAACGATCCGCAGGTACGTGCTGCCGAGGCCAACTGGCGGGCCGCCCAGGAGGCCATGCCCCAAAGCCGTGCGGCCCTGCTGCCTCAGATCAGCTTCCGTGCCCAGGTGGCTCGCACCACCGAAGATATCCTGACGTCGAACATGGGTGCCACCGGCAAGGAAACCTTCAACAGTCGCGGCTATACCCTGGAGCTGAACCAAAGCCTGTACAACCACCAAAACTACATCATGCTGCGCCAGGCCGACGCGGTGATCGCCCAGGCCACCGCCACCTACGAGGCAGCACAGCAGGCCCTGATCATGCGCGTCGCCGAGGCCTATTTTAACCTGCTCTCGGCAGAAGACGATCTCGCCACCGCCCAGGCCAACCAGGAGGCCATCGGCCAACAGTTGCGCCAAACCCAGCAGCGCTTCGAAGTGGGGCTGTCGGCGATCACCGACGTACATGAGGCCCAGGCCGGTTTCGATGCTGCCGTGGCCGCCGAGATCGCCGCACAAAATGCCCTCGACGTGGCACGCGAAGGGCTGCATGAGATCATTGGCCGCGAGCCTGGCCAGCTTGCCGCCCTGGGTAAGCAGATGCCCCTGGTCCGGCCCGAGCCGGCCGACATCAACGCCTGGGTGAGTACTGCCCTGGAGCAGAATCTGGCCCTGCTGGCCGCCGATGCAGGTAGCCGTCAGGCCGCCGAGGGGATCAACCTGCGCCAGGCCGGCCACTACCCAACACTGGGGCTGTTCGCCAGCCACAGTCACAATGACAGCACCGACGCCACCCAAGGCCGCGAGAACAAAAACACCGCCGTCGGGGTGCAACTGAGCGTGCCGATCTACTCCGGCGGTCTGACCACCTCCCAAACCCGCGAGGCCCGTGCCCGCTACGACGAAGCGAACGAGATGCTGGAGCAGCAACGCCGCGCCACCGTGCGCGATGCACGTAGCGCCTTCCTCAACATCACCGCCGGCATCAGCCAGGTGAAGGCACGCGAGCAAGCACTCTCCTCGGCCCAAACCGCACTAGAGGCCACCGAGGCGGGCTTTGACGTCGGCACCCGCACCATGGTGGATGTGCTCAACGCCCAAAGCCAGCGCTTCCTCGCCCAGCGCGACTACTCCCGCGCCCGCTACGACTACGCCCTCGCCACCCTGCAGCTCAAGATGGCCGCCGGGATGCTGAATGAAGAGGACGTGATCGAGGTGAGCAACTGGATGCGCAATTAACCCGAACGTATCATAGGGGCCTACCTAGATATGCAAGGAACCCCGATGAGCAGCCCGTTCCCACAGCCCGCACCGGACTTCAGTGACCCGCTCGGGTTGCTGCGCGCCTGTCATGGGCGGATCGAGCAGCACAGCCAATTATTGCTGCAGTTGGCGCAACAACTGCAGCAGCAAGGTTGCAGTGCGGAGCTAAGCCAGGCCGCCGACAAGGTCTATCGCTACTTCAGCACCGCCGTGCGTCACCACCATGAGGATGAGGAACGGGATCTCTTCCCCCGCCTGACCCAACTCGCCGCTGAACAGCTCAATACCCTGCGCCAGCAACACCAGCAACTCGACGCCCAGTGGGCCGCCGTCGCGACACTGCTGCGCCACCCCGCCACCATCGAGGACAGGGCCGAGTTTGTGCGCCTCGGTGAGGCGCTTGCCAGCGCCTACCGTGAGCATATCGCCCTGGAGGAAGCCGAGATCCTTCCCCTGGCCGAGCAGATCCTGGACCGCGATCAACTCAAGGCGCTGGGCCAGGCGATGGCCACCCGGCGTGGTGTCCCCCTCTGAATCCCATGAGCAAACCCACCGCATTTCGCGCCCACGACTATCTGGCCCCGCGTTATTGGCCAACCTGGCTGGGCCTGGGGCTGCTACGCGCCAGCCTGTGGCTGCCCTACCCTGCCCTGCTCGCACTGGGTCGCGGGCTAGGGGGGCTGCTATACCACCTGGTACCCAGTCGCCGCCGGGTGGTACTGACCAACCTGCGCCTGTGCTTTCCCCAGATGCCCGAGGCGCAGCGCCACCGCCTGGCCAAACAAAACATGGCCGCCACCGCTACGGCACTATTCGAGGGGGCGCTAAGCTGGTGGGGCAAGGACGAGCGCCTGCGTCCGCTCTACCGCATCGAAGGCCTGGAGCATCTGCAACAGGCCCGCGCCCAGGGCAAGGGGGTGATCCTGCTCGGTGGTCACTACACCACACTGGAGATCAGCGGGCGCTTGCTCGCCTTTCACGTACCCGGCCTGCAACCGATCTACAAACCGGCGCGCAATCCGCTGTTTGAGGCGTTCATGGCCAGCTCACGCAAGCGCCTGTTCGACGATCTGCTGCCCAGCAGCGAGATGCGACGCATCGTGCGCAGCCTCAAGGCAGGCAAGGTGGTGTGGTACGCCCCGGATCAGGACTTTGGACGCAAACAGACGGTGTTTGCCCCCTTCTTTGGGGTTGCCACCGCCAGCCTGACCAGCACCGCCGGGCTGGCCCGCCTCGCCGCTGCGCCTGTGGTGCCTTATTACTCAGAACGCCTGCCCGGCAAGGCGGGCTATCTGATCCGGCTATTACCAGCGCTGAAGGGCTTCCCCAGTGGTGACGCGGTGGCCGATGCCAGCACCGTAAACCAGACGATTGAGAACCAGGCACGCCAGGTACCAGAACAGTACCTGTGGGTACATCGGCGCTTCAAGACTCGCCCGGAGGGTGAGCCCAGTGTGTATTAAGCACCCATGCTGATATGGCAATACCGCCTGCTGCTGTGGCTACTGGCGCCGTTGCTGTTGCTTCATAGCTGGCGTCACGCACGGCGCGAGCAAGAGCCCGGCTATGTGCGCGCCCGCCTGGGCCACGGCCCGGGCGGCGTGCAAGGGGCACTCTGGCTACACGCCGCCTCGGTGGGTGAGGTCAATGCCGCCTTGCCGTTGCTCCGGGCACTGGCCAGCCACAGGCCAAACCAAGCCCTACTACTGACCACCACCACCGCCAGCGGCGCACGCATCGCCCGTGAAAATCTGCCCGCCGGGGTAGAACACCGCTTCCTGCCACTGGATTTCCCCGCCGCCATTACACGTTTTCTTGCGCGCCACCAACCCACCAGCGCGCTGATCATGGAGACCGAGCTGTGGCCCAACCTCTACCGCGCCTGTGCCCGGCGCGGGATCCCGTTGCTGATCATCAACGCTCGCCTGTCCGCACGCACCCTCAACAGAGGCCCCTGGCTGCGGGCCCTTTACCGTAAAACCCTGGCCCATACCACCGCCGTGCTGGCGCGTTCAGAAAACGACGCCGCCGGTTTTCGTGCGCTGGGGGCGCGCCATGTGGAAGTGATCGGCAACATCAAGTTTGCCGCCGCCCCGGAGGCAAAGGCGCTCGCCCCTATTCCATTGGGACGCCCCTATGTCCTGGCCGCCTCCACCCGTGCTGGCGAAGAGGCCCTGATCCTGGCGGCGTGGCAGACACTGCGCGGGCAGTTGGCACAGCCGCCACTGCTGGTGATCGCCCCCCGCCACCCGCAACGACGCGAGGCAATTTTGCAGGCCCTGCACGGCGAGGAGGTCGCCCTGCGCAGCCGCATGGAACAACCCGGCCAACACACCACCGTCTATCTGGCCGATACCTTTGGGGAGCTTCCCGCCCTGATGAATGGGGCCGAATGTGTCTTCGTCGGCGGTTCACTGGTCGCCAAAGGGGGGCAAAACCTGCTGGAGCCCGCCGCACTGGGCAAGGCCGTGCTGTTCGGCCCACATATGGACAACTTCCGTGCGGAAGCCGACACCCTGCTCGAAGCGGGCGGGGCGATACAGGTTGACGACCCCAACGCATTGGCCGAGGCGCTCAAGACACTGCTGGATGCGCCGCAACGGGCACAGCAACTCGGACAGCGGGCACGCCAGGCCGTCGATGCACGGCGCGATATGGCCGAGCGCTATATACAGGCGATCCGGCGCTGGCTTGAGCCAAACTAG
>SLDE01000089.1 GCA_007125455.1 Ectothiorhodospiraceae bacterium | reverse complement strand
CCCTACTCCCTACTCCCTACTCCCTACTCCCTACTCCCTACTCCCTACTCCCTACTCCCTACTCCCTACTCCCTACTCCCTACTCCCTACTCCCTACTCCCTACTCCCTACTCCCTACTCCCTACAAGCACGCCTTTTAACGGATCATCGCTCTGGGTGTCGATCACTATTGCCTCTTGCTGCTCGGCCGGACCCAGCGGCTCGAAGCTTGCCAGTTGTTTTTCCAATACCGCGATGTTGGCGTCGGAGGCGTCCTCGCGTCGCGCCATCAGGCGCTGGCGTAGCGTCGCCTCGCTGGCCTGGAAGCTGAGGATCTGAAACGGGCAGCCCAGCTGCGCCGCCAGCTGGCGAAAACGCCCGCGTTCGCCCGGGTCGAGGAAGGTGGCGTCGACCAGCACTGTGCGGCCCTGTTGCAGCAGCCCCTGTGCCACTTCGGCCAGGTGGCGGTAGGTCTGCTCGGTGATTTCTGGTTGGTAGAGTGCCTGCTCGCCCCGCTGCTGTGCCGTCAGGCCGTGCAGACGTTTGCGCTCCACATCGGAGCGTAGTCGGATCCCGCCCAGTTGGGCCAATAGCGCCATCCCCAGCACCGTTTTGCCTACCCCGGAGGGGCCGTGGCAGATCAGCAGTTTTGGCTGTCGTGGCTGGGTGAAGCGTTGAGCCAGGGCCAGGTAGCTGTCCAACTCGCTCTGCAATGCCCCCCGCTGTGGGTCATCGCCCTCGAGTTGGGAGAGGCGAATGGCGGCGATCTTGGCCCGTACCATGGCACGATAGACCAGGTAGAACTCCAGCAGTGCCAGCCCGGCATAGTCGCCGCTGTGCTCCAGCCAGACATTGAGGAAGCGCCAGGCCAGTTCGGGACGCCGGTGTTGCTCCAGATCCATCACGGCGAAGGCCACCTCGCTGATGATGTCGATCCAGCGCAGCGCCGGGCTGAATTCGATCCCATCAAAGATCAGTGCCTCACCGTCCAGCCAGGCCATGTTGGCCAGGTGCATGTCGCCGTGGCATTCGCGGACAAAGCCGTCTTCGAGGCGCTGTTGCAAGAGCTGGCGGTGGCCTTGGTACTGCGTTTGGCTCCACTGTTCCAGCTCGGCCAGTCGACGGTCCTGCGCCATCCCCAGCGGCAGTGCGCGGATCTGAGTGAAGTTGTCTGCCATCGGCTGCCAGACCTGTTCCGGGCTACCCAGAGGGGCTGGTGGGTGGGTGTCGATCTGGGCATGAAACTCGGCGGCGCAGCGGGCGGTGGCCTCGATCATTGTGCCATCCAGCCTTCCCTGCGCCAGGAGGCGATCAAATTGGCCGCCGCCGTCGAACTGGTGCATCCGCACGGCGTACTCGATGGCCGGTTCGGCACCGTATACCGGGGCCTGGGCACTTCCGCCAATCCCCACCACCTCCTGGTAGATCTGTGGTGCCAGGCGGCGGTTGAGGCGTAGCTCTTCTTCGCAGCAGTGTTGGCGCCGTGCCAGGGTGGAAAAGTCGAGAAAACCCAGGTCCAGTGGCTTTTTCACCTTGTAGGCGTATTCGCCGGTGAGGATCACCCAGGAGATGTGGGTCTCGACCAGCTCGCATTGGGCCACCGGGTGGGGGTAGAAGTCGGCCTGCAGCATCGCCTGGATCAGCGCAGGTTGGCTCATTGCATTGCCCATTGGATAAACGGTACCACGGTGAAGTAGACGATGAAGGCCACGGCCAGGATGTAAAGAATGACCCGTAGCGGCTCGCGTTGCAGGCGTTGCCAGAAGGTATCGGCGGTGCCATCGGCGAGGCGCTGTAGATAATCGGCACGTACCTCACGAAACAGCTTTTCGTGGTAGGCGTCCAGCAGGGCCTTGGCGTGGACGTAGTCATCGTTGTGGCGGATCCAGATCGCCGCCAGCGAGATCTGCCAGCGCCCTGCCTCGGTTTCGTAGTATTCGATGCCGTGGCGTTCCAGCAGCTCGCGGATCTCGTTGGCCTCCTGTTCGGGCACGCCACGCAGTTTGTATAGCAGTTTGGCCATCAGTCGCTCAGTAGCTTATCCATTACGGGGGGCAGTTCTGGTCGGCCCCGTTGGTTGAGTGCGGTGCCGATGATCTTGGCGTTCATGATCAGGCGTTTGTCCGGCAGGCGGTAGATATCCTGGTAGAAGGCGAATTTGAGGCGCGATTCGCGCTTCATCTTCAAGCCCACTACAAAGCTGTCGCCGGTCTCCAACGGGAATTTGTAATCCAGCTCGGCGCGTACTACCACCAGGTTGATCCCTTGCTGGGCAAGGGCGGCGAAGTCGACGCCGACCTGCTTTAGATACATATGGCGCACGTGCTCCAGATAGTTCTGGTAGACACCGTTGTTCACGATCCCCTGGATGTCGCATTCGTAGTCGCGAACGTGCATCTCGATTGAAAAATCATAACCTTCCATCGTGGACTCCTGTGTTTTTGTCATTGTTGCTGCTCATCAAGGGCATCAACGAGATAGGGGATTTGCGATAGGGCGGGCGCACCGTCCATCAACAGCGCGATGGGCACCACCTCGAAGATCAGGTTGGCCTCGGCACCCTGGGCCAGCGCGGCGTGGGCGTGGATCTCGATATGGGCGCGCTGCTGGCGCACCATGGCGATCCCCAGGGCGATCAGTTCACGGTGCAGGCGCGGGATGGGCCCGGTGGCGCAGGCGAAGGACTTCCAGGAGTCGCGCCATTCGTCCCACAGATCGGCACGATCACAGCCGGGGCTGGCATTGGTGAACAGGAGCAGTTTGTTCAGCTCACGCATCTCCTGCCCGCTCATGCCAAGACGCTTGGCGGCATCGGTATGGATGGCGATACAGCGGTGGCAGTTTTTGGCCAGGGCAATCCCCAGGGTGATCAGCTCCTTGGTCTTGCGATCCAGTCGCCCCTTTTTGGTCGATTCCTGGGAAAGCTCGCCGAGCAACTCCAGGTATTCGCCGATACCGTAGTCACGTGCTTTCTTGAATGCTGCCTGCAAATCCGCCACGATGGCTCCTTGGGATGGTTGAATGTGCGGCCAGTATAGCCAAGGCGTGGCCGCCGGGGAAATGGGGAGATCGGCGATGCTGGGTGGCGGCCTGCTGGAACACTTCAAGGCCTATCTGAAGAAGCGCCCCTGTGAGCGCTGTGGGCTGATGTACAACCACCAGCTCAAGCCCCGCTGTCCGCACTGCGGTGGGCTGGATGAGGAGGGTTTGGCGCGCCTGTTCGAGATCTGTCGGCGCAGGCACCGGGAGAATCGCCACATTGCCAAGGGGTTTTTCATCGCGGCGATGGTTTTGCTGGCGCTGATGGTGCTGGTGGTAGTTTAAGCGTAGCGGATCCCGCTAACGATATAGTGCTGTAGCCCTGCCGGGGTCTCGACGCTGATCTCATCATCGAGCGCTTTCTTGAGCAGCGCCCGTGCCATGGGTGAGTCGATGCTGATCCAACCCTGGGCCGGGTCGAACTCATCGGCACCAACGATGCGGTATTCCACGGCTTCGCCCTGCGCGTCCTCCAGCTGTACCCAGGCACCAAAAAACACCCTGTCTGCGTCGCTTGGCGCACGGTCGACTACGGTGAGACTGGGCAGGCGCCGTTGCAGATAGCGGATGCGCCGGTCGATGCCTGCCAACTCCTTCTTGCGATAGATATACTCGGCGTTCTCTGAGCGGTCCCCCTCGGCGGCGGCCGCCGCCAGGTGCTTGGTTACCTCGGCACGGCGTAGCCACAGCCCTTGCAGCTCTTCCTGCAGGGCAGCGAAGCCATCGGCGGTGATATAGGGTGATTTGGGCGGGGGTGGCGGTCGCCAGCGGGACATGGCTGTGGTTCCGGGTATTGCTGCCTGTGGGCGGGCAGGCAAGATAGCATGTTGGCGCGCGGGGAAACAATCGAAGCTATACGCCGAGGTTGTAGTCCTTCTCCTCAAACAGGCGGATACAGGCGTCTACCACCTCAGGGTCGTAGCGTGTGCCGCGCCCTTCGCGCAGCTCCTTCATGGTGGTCTCCAGCCCCAGTGCGCTGCGATAGGGGCGGTGGGAGAGCATCGCCTCTACCACATCGGCGACCCCGATGATGCGGGCCTCCAGCGGGATCTGCTCATCGCGCAGTCCGCGTGGGTAGCCGCTGCCGTCCTGGCGCTCGTGGTGACAGTAGATGAACTCTGCCACCGGCCAGGGAAAGTGGATATCCTGCAGGATGGTGTAGCCTGCCTCGGCGTGGTTGCGCATCAGCTTGGTCTCGGCGTCGCTAAGACGGCCCGGACGGATCAGGATCTCTGCTGGCACCTGGATATTGCCGATATCGTGCAGCATGGAGGCGAAATGCACCCCGTCGATGCGCTGTTCATCCATCCCCAGTTCGCGCGCGATGGCCACCGCCAGCTCGGCGCTGCGCCGCTGGTGGCCGGCGGTGTAGGGATCGCGCATCTCTAGCATTACCGCGAAGGACTGGATGGTTTGCAACATGGCCTGTTGCAGCTGATGCTGGTAATCCTCGTGGGTCTGTGCCAAGTCGGGATACTCGCCCTGCTGGCGCAGTGCCTTGATGGCGAAGGCCAGGTCGTCGACCAGTTGGCGCAGCAGTACGATCTCATCGGGACCGAAGTCGTGGGGGTGTTGGCTGTAGATGGTCAGCACACCGAAGGCCTGCTGGTCGCGTTGTAGTGGTAGCGCAATACAGGAGCGATAGCCAAAGTGGCGTGCCTCATGGTGCAGCGCGGCGTAGCGGGGTTGGTGTTGGATATCATTAACCACCACCTCGCTGCCATGGCGGATCGCCAGGGCGCTGGGGTGGGTGCTGTGCTCCCCTCCCCGCCAGTTGAGTGACAGGGTGTCCAGGTAGCCCATGGGCAGACCGGCCTGGGCCTGCGGCAGGATGCTGTATTGCTGGTCTCGCTGGGCGTAGCCTATCCAGGCGATCTGGTAGCCGCAGTCCTCAGTGATCAGGCGACAGATGCGCACCAGCAGCTGTTCTTCGCTCTGGGCATGGATCATCGCGTGGTTGACCTGGCTGAGGGTGTACAGGGAGCGACTGAGGTGTTCCAGCTGGGTCTCATGGGCCTGCTGTTGGCTTAGGTCGCGGATGGATACCTGCACAATGGTGTGGCCATCCAGCTTCATCGGGATCAGGGTGGTTTCGGTGGGGAATACCTCGCCCCCGGCGCGGCGGTGTAGCCATTCAAAGCGTTCAAAACCGCTGGCCATGGCCTGGGCAAGGCGCTGGTCGGCGGCTTTGATGGAGGGGGTACCATCCGCTTGATGGCTGGGAAACAGTGCATCGCGCTCAATAGCGGCGAAGGCCTGCGGGTCGGGGTAGCCGAACATGCTCAGGGCGGCCTGGTTGCAGTCCTCGAAGCGATCGCCATCATAGAGCAGGATCGCATCGGCGGTGTGTTGAAACAAAGTGCGATACAGCTGTTCGCCCTGTTGTATTGCGCGGCGGCTGTGTATCAGTTCGCTCTTGCGGTGTCGTAGTTGCTTTCGCTGTAGCCAGGTGGCGGTGAGCAGCACAATGGCTAGCACGATCAGCCCTTGCAGTAGCCAGGAGAGCCAGGCCGGTGAGTGACCTGGGGAGGATGCGTTTTCGATCCACTCGGTCATGGCCCGGTAATAGCTGGAGCGCCGATCCCCCTTGAACTGGACCAGCTGCTGGTCGATTGCCGTGAGGATCTCGCTGTGCCGCTCGGCGGTGGCGGCAAAGTGCAGATGGGACTGCTCAACGATCAGGTGGGTGGGGCGCAGGCCGAGGGTTCGGCGCTCTTGCTGACCGTAGAGGCGGTTGAGCAGTACCGCGTCCACCTCACCCTCCGCTGCCAATTCGAGTAGTTGCGCTGGGCTGCCTACTTCAATGAAGTGGGGTGCCACGCCTTCGGCGGCGAGCTGTTTGACCAGTTGTTGGTATTGGATACTGCCGCGCAGCACCGCGACCAGGCGGCCATCCAGATCGGCCAGGGACTCCAGCTCGATGCCACCACGGCGGTAGAGGGTGGACCAGTTGTACAGTACCACCTCGCTATTGAAGTCGAAGCGCTTGGCCCGTTCGGCAGACCAGGCCACATCGGGCAGCAGGTCGATCTCACCTGCGGCGAGCATCTCCAGACAGGCATCCCATTGGCAGGGATGGTAGTTGAGCTGCCAGCCCTTGTTCGCGGCGATCTCCTCAAGGATCGCGGGGAAGAAGCCGCTGGGCTGTTGCTGCTGATCGAGAAAGATTTTCGGTGGGTTTTGGTAGATCCCAATACGCAACGGCTCTGCCTGCAGGCCTGGGGTGAAGGCGAGCAGCAGTGGCAGCAGCACGGGTACTGTGAATTTTCTGATGAGGGTTTGACTCCAGTGCATGGGGATCCTTGTGCGCTGTTCCACTACATCTTAATGTAGCTCATTCCCGACGGGACTTGGCGAAGGAGTGAAAAGCGGGGGTGGGTTGTGGTCTAATGTGTGGCCCACTTCGCATACTGAGGTGGTTTTCATATTCACAGCCATCTCCAAGGAAATACCCATGTCGATAGTCGATACCGAATCCGCCACCCACCCCCTCGACGATGCCGCCGCCAAAGTGGTGGAGTTGGGAAACCGCCTGGCCGAGGCCGAACCGCCGATCGACCTGTGGGATGTGGCCGATGGGCTGTTGGCCGGGGCAATACATTATTGGTTGTATACCCGTCAGCCCTGCGAGGATCCCATGTGTGAGGACTGTGCCCCGCTCTCCAGCGCCGAGCTGCGAGTTCAGGAGTTGCTCCGACAGGTAGAGCAGATGGCCGAGGAGAGTGACTATTACCATTCGCCCAACGACCTGACCGTGGGCAGGGCCTGAGGGTCAGTCGCGGGTGGCCGCGGTGCCATCTTTTTTGCCAGGATATGGGCGGGGCCAGCGGCCCCGCCCGGGGCTCAAGCGGCGTGCTGCCACTCCCTGGCATGGTCGCTGACCCGGTTCATCCCATCTTCATAACCGGCCTCATAGGCCTCGGTGGTGTGCTGCGGCCCCCGTTTGGGGTTGCGCAGATAGCCCGACATCCAGCCATCGATATACTGGCGGTCCACGCCGTTGCTCTCCATGTTATCGACTGCTTTGTAGTAGAACGTGTCCATGACAGCCTCCTCTTGAAATAAACGAAACGCGACGATCCTTAGTGTAGTGTTTTACTCGGTTATTTCAAGGTGGCGCCGTTGCCGCTGGGCGGCACTGGTGGTGTTGCGCTGCCCCTGTGGCAGGGTGAGCTGCAATGCGCCTTTGTGGCCGCTGCGTTGGTAGTCGCGATGGAGTGCTGCGGCGGCCTGTTCGGGCTCGCACTGCAGCGGGCCGCACAAGCCCTGATAGAGCAGTGCAAACAGACGCGGTAGGCGGAATCGGTGGGTCTGTGCGGTGGTGGCGTAGAGCCAGTCGCTGAGGGTGAGAAAACGCTGAAAGGGGTTCTCGCCAAGGAGCAGTGGCAGGCTGTGGGCAAAGCGACCGGAGTTGGCGATCAGATCCCAGTAGCGCGCCATGCGTGCTAGTCGCTGCATCTGCGTAAAGCCCAGATCGACGGTGGCGAGGATGGTATAGGGCGGCTGGGGCATGTAGCGCATGGCGAAGGGTTGCTGGTGTACCGCGATGGGTGCACCGCGCAGCCGTTTGAGCAGCCCCAGCTGGATCTCGTGCGGATGCAGCGCCCACAGCCGGTTGAAGCCGATGGCAAGGCTGGCCATGTCTTCGCCGGGCAGGCCAAAGATCAGATCCACATGCAGGTGGGCGTGGCTGTGTTCACGCAGCCAGCGCAGGTTGGCCTCGCTGCGGGCCATGTCTTGCTTGCGTTGAATGCGTTGCTGCACCTGGGGGTTCATGCTCTGGATGCCGATCTCGAATTGCAGGCTGCCGGGGGGGAAGCGGGCGATGACCTCGCGCAGTGCCTCAGGCAGGCGATCGGGGATCAGCTCGAAGTGCAAAAACAGGTCGTTGTCCATGCGCGCCAGGAAGAACTCCAGGATCGCCCGGCTGTGTTGCAGGCTGAGGTTGAAGCTGCGGTCGATGAACTTGAAGTGGCGCAGGCCGCGTTGGTAGAGCTTGTCCATCGCAGCGAGGAACGGCTCCAGGGCGAAGGGCACGGCGGTCTTGTCCAGTGCCGAGAGGCAGAACTGGCAGCGAAACGGGCAGCCGCGTGAGGCCTCTACGTAGACCACCCGTTGATGGATATCCTCGTCGTTGTAGAGGTGGTAGGGCAACACCAGTTCGTCCGGGTGCGGGGTGGGGGCGTGCAGGATGCGTTCGCTGGGCGGCGCGTTGGACAGCAGTTGCCGACACAGGGAGGCGAAGGCCAGATCCGCCTGACCGGTGATCAGGTAGTCGGCCTGGGCGACGATGGACTGCTCTTCCCACTCATGGCTCACCTCGGGGCCACCGAGCACGATCACCACCTCGGGGGCGATGGTCTTGAGTAGGGCGACCAGATCGGCACATTCGCGGGCATTCCATACATAGACCGCCAGGGCGATGATGCGCGGTGAGTCACTCAGTAGCGCCTCGGCGATATCCAGCGGGCGCTGATTGATATTGAATTCACGGATCACTGTGCGCCCTTCCAATTCGCCCATGTTGGCGTGCAGATAGCGCAGCCCCAGCGAGCTGTGGATATAACGGGCGTTGAGGGTGGTGAGCAGGATCTCGGACATGGCGGGCAACGGGGCGACAGGAAAATGGAGTATACCAGAGCAGGCCACCGCCCGATTGCGTATACTTCGGCCATTGTTACGCAATGTGAAATTGGTGGGGAAATGCGAGCAGGGCGGATTCACATACTGTTGTTGGCGTGGGCGCTATGCTGGGCTGGAACGGCACACGGCGATGAGCTGGTGTTGGCCATTCACCCCTACACCACCCCCACCCTGCTGGTGGAGCGCTTCCAGCCGATGGCGGATTATCTCGCTCTGACGCTGCAACGACCGGTTCGCCTGTATATTGCCTCTTCCATGGAGGAGCAGATCCGGCGCATTAGCCGTGGCAAGGTGGATCTGGCCTATATGGGGCCCACCGCCTATCTGCGGGCCCACGATCGCTACGCCGACGATGGCGAGCCACGGGTGCAGTTGGTGGTGGGAGAGCAACCCTATCGCTCGGTGATCGTGGTTCGCGCCGATAGTGAGATCGAGGGCCTGGCCGATCTGAAGGGCAAGAGTTTTGCCTTCGTTTCCCATCAGTCCCTGGGAGGGCACTACATGCCGCGAATGCGCATGCTTGAGGCCGGGGTGACGCTGGCAGATTTGCGAGATTACGCCTTTTTGGGGAGGCATGAGCGTGTGGTGCTCTCGGTACTGCACGGTGATTATGACGCCGCCGCCACCAGCCAAGGTATCGCCGGTAAGTACCTGGCACGGATGCCGGGGCTGCGTATCGTGGATGTCTCGCCTGCCCTGCCACCACTGAGTATCGTGGCACGTCCCGGTCTGTCGGCGTCATTGGTAGGGCAGATACGTGAGGCATTGGTCAGCCCCGATGAGCAAGGGAAGTTGCTGCTGCAAAGCGTCAGCAGCGAGATGCGTTTTAGTGTCATTAAGGACAGCGATTTCGATTTTGCCCGCCAGCAGGTGGAGGCGATCGAGCGTGGGATGCGCCGCGATTAGAACCGGCATCCCTGCCGGGTGAGCCGCCATTCACTCCGCTTCCAACTGTAGGTAGACGCGGTTGATATTCAGCCGGTGCCACTGCTCAAAGTGCCGTAGATGTGCAAACTGCGGCGCGTCGCCCAGCATATCGACGGCCTCGCTGATGTCGATAAAGTCCTCCACGGCGGCGCTCACCCCTTCCAGGATAAAGTCGTAGTAATCACCGGCCTCGGCGCGGGCCTTCTCCAGATCACACAGGTAGCCGTGGCCAGGCACGATATGCCTGGGCGCGAGGCTCTCCAGCTTGGCGAAGCTGGCATGGATCCCACGGATATCACTCCAGGGATGGATCCCGACGATACGATCCACATAGACCACATCCCCACTGAAGATCACCTCCTGCTCGGGTAGCCAGAGCATGGCATCCCCCGGGAAGTGGGCATCCCCTGCGTAGATCAGCGCCATCTCGATCCCGCCGATGGTCATGCGGTGGTGATAGGCTTCAATGGGCTTGGCGGCGTGTACCGCCGCGGTGCCTTCCAGACGTTCCTTGAGGATCCCGGCAGAGCGTTGCAGGTGGCTTTCGGCGTACTGGCGCTGGGTGGCGACGGTGCGCGCCAGGGCGATCACCTCGGCCCCCTGTTCGACGAAGTAGCCATTGCCCATCCAGCGGTGATCCTGGCTACCGGTGTTGATCACCCAGCGCACCGGTTGATCGGTAACGGTGGCGATGGCCTCGGCGATCAATGGGCCGGACTGGTAGCTGGCACCGGAATCGATCAGCACGACCCCCTCATCGGTAACGATAAATCCCAGGTTGTTGTTGAGGGAAAAGTTCTCGTAACTGCGGGCCTCCAGCGAGCCTTTGAAGTAATAGATGTCATCTGTCACAGCGAGGGGCTGAAGGATCTCGTCCAGCTCGGACTGCTTGGCGTGTAGCTGTGTTGCCATGAAGAGCAGGCCCAAAAGGAGGGGCAAAAGAGTGCGCATTGTGAAGGCTCCGTTCAAGGATGGGACAAGGGAAGAAACGTGGACAAAATAGTGTTAAACCGCCGCCTCAGTCAAGCAATATGATAAGAAATTTTCTTTTAAATTCAACATCATGGCGAATCGCCATGGCATTGCAAAATGCCACGCTCGCGAGGCCATTGATGCACAGGCGTGCTGATAAAAAACAGCCACTTAGCTGTTGGCACGAATGTTGACTCAAAGACTAGTGGTTACAGCAAAACACACACACGACACACATAAAGATAAACAACTAACCACTAGGAGAGATGCATGAAGAAGAGTCTGATCGCTTTGACCGTGGGCACCCTGGTAGCCGCACCGGGCCTGGTAGCTGCACACGATTACACCCTGTTTGGCCAAGCCAAGTACGAGGCCGGCATGATCGATGATGGCGATGACCGCAATGCCGAACATTCTTTCCGTGGCACCCGTCTTGGTGTCCGCGGCTCGGTGGATATGGATAACGGCATGCAGGCCATTTACCGCCTGCAGGGCAATGTGGGTGCCGACGCCAGCAACTTCAGCTTGAATGAAGAGGTGTGGGCCGGGATCGCCGGTGATTTCGGTCAGCTGCGTTTTGGTCGTCATGATCGTGCGCACAAGCTGGCTGTGTTGCCGTTTCGCGCCTTCACCGACACCATCGCCGATGCCCAGGGCTTCAACACCCAGCGCTGGGGTCGCGATGTGGGGATCCATTACCGCACCGTTGATATCAATGGCCTGACGGTCTACGTGAACTACGCACCCAACGGCAACAAGGCGAACGCCGATATGGGCCTGAGCGCAGTCTATAAGGCTGGCCCGCTGCATATCGCCGTAGCGGCAGAGCGTATGGGCGATAAGGCTGCAACATCGGATAAATATAAGATCGACTCTGACGGTAATATTGTTCTCGATAGGGCCGGTGCTGGGGAGAGAGATTCCACCACCAATACCACTGCTGGGGTGAATTATGCGGCAGGCGATCTGACCGCTGGTCTGCTCTACCAGAACATCGGCGTGGATGGTGCCGACAACACCGTACAGATCACCCTGCCGGTGACCTACCAGATCGGTCAGATTGGTCTGCGTGCGGCGGTGGTCAGCCTGGATCGTGATGGTCGCGACGCCGATCGTGATTACGCCGTTGGCGTGGAGTACAACTTCGATCGCCGAACCGCGCTGTTTGCCAACGTATGGACGGTGGGTGACAACGAGCGCACCAACTACGGCATCGGCATGAGCCGTAGCTTCTAAGCAGCAGCCGAAAACTAACGCTGTGTACAGCGTGGTTAAGGAGGGCTTAGCTCGTAGAGCCAGCCCTCTTTGCTGCCAGTCTACCCCCCCAGGGTATATAAGCTGGTAGCAGCATGAGGTTGTGGTACCTCACTTTGCGGCCCGCCTCCGGGCCGCTTTTTTTTGCACGATGATGGTGTTCTAGCCCCATCGCCGATTCAGGGACTGTCGGTGTGGTAACCTTGCGCTACAGTGGCTAGTGATGATCAAATGGCTCAACCCCGCACACTCTCAACCACCATCGGGCTTTATGTCGGCAGCGCCTTGCTGGCCTTCACCGTGTTGCTCGCGGTGTTGTTGGGGCATGGGATCCGTCATGTGCTCGACGACGCCCTGCAGGACAAGGCCAATGCCCTGGTACGCCAGCTTTCGGTGGTGTCCCTGGATGCGGTACTGGTACAGGACTATGGCGTGCTGGAGCGCTATACCGCGGATCTTGCGCTGGAAGCGGATCTGAACTACCTGAAGATTACCCGAAACGACGGTGTGATCCTTGCTCAGGCAGGCACCCTCGGGCGCAGCGATGAAGACGGTGCCCTGCAGATTACACAACCCATGGAACTGGCCGGTGGGGTGATAGGTCACGTGACGGTGAGTTACGACCGTAGCCGTATCGAGGCGATAGGGCAGCGCTTCTATGCCATTGCCCTGGGCGCGGTCTTGCTGCTGGTGTTGCTGCTGTTTTTGGTGTTGCGCAACTTTACCCGGCGGCGGCTGGTGGAGCCGGTACGGGCGCTGACCGAGGCGATGAACCCACTGACCCCAGGCACAGAGGGCCTTGAGCAGCGCGGGGGGCATGGGGATCCACTGGAGGTACACCAGTTGCGCCAGGCGTTTGAGGAGATGCGCGGTGATGTGCGTCGGCACCTGGCCGAGATCGAGCGGGCCAACAGCCTCGCCAGGACGGCGACCCAACGACTTTGCCAAGGGCAGCGCCTGGCCACCATCGGTCAGATGGCCGCCGGCCTGGCCCACGGCCTGAATACCCCGCTGGGCAATATCATCGGCTATGCGCAGCTGGCCCAGCAGCAGGCCAGTGACAAGGGCCTGAACCACCAGCTTGAGGTGATTGAGCAACAGGCTCACAGTTGCTCGGAGATCGTGCGCAATATGCTCTGCTCGGTGCGTGCCCCCGAAGTGCGCCCGGAGCACTTCGACCTGCTGGAGCAGGTGCGCTCGACTCGGCAGCTGATCCACCCGTTGGCGAAGGACTACGGTGCAGAATTGGTGATTAGCTCGACACAGCAGCAAGCCGTGGTATGGGCCGATGTGGCCAGCGTCGAACAGATCATCTTCAATCTGGTGAGTAACGCGGTACACGCCGGTGCCGATACCATCTCTCACGAGGTGGTGGTGGATGAGCGCGGTGTGGCGTTGCGCATTTGCGATAATGGCAGGGGGATCGAGACGGCGGATCAGTCGGCGATCTTCGAGCCGTTCTTTACCACCAAGCCGGCCAGCCAGGGCACCGGCCTGGGGCTGTATCTGTGCGCCACCCTGGCAGATTCCATGGCGGGCAAGATCACCCTGTTGCACAGTCGCCCTGGCGAGACCTGCTTTGAGCTGTTGTTACCGTGCGGAGAGATGGGATGAAGTTTCAACTGTTGATCGCCGAAGACGACAGGGATATGGCCGAGCTGTTGGCCGGTATGGCCCGGGAAGTGGGGTTTTCGGTACGCACTGCGGCGACAGGTCAGCTTGCTTTGTTAGCCATGAATGAACTGTTGCCCGATGTGCTGATCACCGACCTGCGCCTGCCCGAACCGAATGGCATGGGGCTGTTGCGCGAGGCGCGCGAGCGCGACGGCAACATGCCCGTGGTGCTGATCACCGGCTATGCCACCGTCAAGGACGCGGTGGAGGGCTTCAAGTCGGGGCTGCATGATCTGATCACCAAGCCCTTCAATATCGCTCATGTACAAGGGGTGTTGCAGCGCTTGCATGGCCAGTTGGCGCATCGGCGTCGCAGCGAGAGCCTGTTTGCCCAACTGGAACAATTGCGTGGTGAGGGTGCTGCGCCGGTGGCCACATCCCGCGTTACACGCGAGCTGTTTGCTCAGGTTGAGGAGATCGCCCCGCTGGACATCGCGGTGCTGATCCAGGGGGGATCGGGGACCGGCAAAGGGGTGCTTGCACGCCATATCCACCAACACAGCCAGCGCCACGAGGGGCCTTTCTTTGCGCTGAACTGCGCTGCCGTACCTGAAAACCTCATTGAAAACGAGCTGTTCGGCCACGAGAAGGGGGCTTTTACCGGGGCCAGCAGCCGCAAGCGCGGTTTGCTGGAGCTGGCCGATGGGGGCACCCTGCTGCTGGATGAGATCAACAGTACCAGCAGCGATGTGCAGGCCAGGCTGTTGCAGTTTATCCAGGAGCGGCGCTTCATGCGCGTCGGCGGTGAGCGTATGCTGGAGGTGGATGTACGCCTGATCGCGGCGGCCAATGAGGATCTGGCCACACTGGTGGAACAGGGGCGTTTTCGTGCCGATCTCTATTACCGCCTGAATGTCTTCCCCATCACCCTCCCTACCCTGGCGCAGCGTAGCGAGGATATCCCGGCACTGGCAGAGTGGTTCATCGCCAAGTATGCGCGCCAGTACAACCGGCCGACCCGCCAGCTTTCAGCGGAGGCGATGGGCGCATTGTGCAATTACCACTGGCCGGGCAATATCCGCGAACTGGAGAATATCATCCAGCGCGCGGTGGTGCTGGCCAGGGGCGAGACCATCTACCCGGCACAGTTGCCGGCCGAGCTGCAGCAGTCGTCCGGGCGGGCGGTGGCGGGCCTGCCAGTGTCACCCGACGCCTCCCTCGCGGAGCTGGAGAGCTGGTGGATCGGGCATATGCTCCAGCGCTGTGAGGGCAACAAGAGCGAGGCGGCCAGACGCCTGGGGATCGACGTGTCCACCCTGCATCGCAAGCTGCGTTAGTTACCAGCCACGGCGATTGCCTAGCTCACGGCGTTGCTGCTCAAAGGCGTGAAGCGCCCCTTCGTGGCGCCATTGCAGGCGGGCACGAGGGTTATCGGCAAGGAAGAGTGTGCATGTCGGTGGCGGGCTCTGGGGCGGAGTGGCATCGGCGCATGCCGGGTGGTAGTTACCCCCTACCTTTGCCTGCCAGAGTGACTCACCCGGGATAAAGGCATACTCCAAGGCGTTGCGCGATAACTCCAACAGATCAGCAAAAGTAAGCTGGTAGGCTTCGGTAGCACGCTGGTACTCATGGCTCAGATCGCCCCGGCTAACGCCGGCATCATCAGTGCTGAGGGTCAGTGGGACGCCGTACTGGCGGTAGGTTTGGAAGGGGTGATGCTTGCCACTAATGCCAAGGATCTGGGCGTTGCTGGTCAGGTTGATCTCAACGGCGATGTCATGTTCGGCCATCGCCATCAATAACTCTTCGGGTCGGTATTCATGGGCGATGGATACGCCGTGGCCTATGCGCTGTGCGCCGGCGATCTCCACGGCGCTGCGGATGTGGTGGCGCAGGTGGCGTGGATGGACTAGCCCGAGGCTTAACTCGCCAGCGTGCAGGGCGACGGGCACTTCGCCGAGTTGCTCGGCAAGCCACCCTAGCTGATTCATTTGGCGGTGATAGTCGTTGAGGGTTTGGTGATCGTCTTCTGGGGCCACCAGGTTTATCCCCACCACATAGGGGTCATGCTGCACCAATAGGTGGGCCAGGAGCGACTGTGCGAACACCTCTTCACTGGGAAAGGTGCGGATCACCTGGGCCAGGAAGCGCACCTCGATGTCGCAGGCGGGATCCGGTGAGGGCATATTGGCAGCGCCCTTGCAGCCGAGCAGGGTATCGGCCTCTGTGCGCATCTGCTGCAACTGTGCCGAGGCCTGCTGTACTAATGAGTCGATGCCCGCATCGCGCAGGGCCTGATGCAGGACACCTAGCTCATCCGTAGAACCGAGCCCACGGGCCAGCGCCCGTGCCTGCCCCATGGCGGGAGAGGTCATCAGCTCCAGGTAGCCGACGTGTTGATCGGCGGCGTGCCAACGGGCAGCGGCAAGCATATCGCCCTTGCGCCCACTGTTTGCCTTGCCAAAACGAAAAAAGGTGCGGAAGAATTGCTCATGGCCGGATGCCGCGCTGTGGCCGGGCACAAAGTTACGCATCGACCAGGCGTCGATCAGCCGATCCCGGGCGAAGGGGTCCTGGGCTATGTGTTCTGCCACCGGAGGCTGGCCCCGAGAGCTGTCACAAGGGGGTGGACTTGCTGTCAGGCTATCCAAGTCGAGACAAAGGCCGTCCTCAACGGCCCAGTCGATAAAGTCCTCAGCGTAGACCGCACCGCTTAGATGGTTGTGTAGATCCCCGCCCTTGGGGAATTGCTGGATAAACATACGCAGAGCGACCGGGTTGTCACGCAGCTGTTCCAGCTGGGCATTAGCCACCGGGAAGGGGGAAGAGGTTTGGCCCGGATGGGTAGCGCAGCCGCTTAGTAGTGCGAGGGCGCCGATGACAACTGCTGGCAGGAGGCGGATAGTAGCGCTCATGGTTTCTCCTTCGGTGAGGCGGGTGTTCGCTGGAAACGAAAAATGGCAGGGCGCGTATTATATGGCCCTTGTCTATGGGTTCGTTAGCCCCTAATCTTGTGGGCTGTATCTGTTTTTGAAAAAGGTCATGCATGTCCCCCAACAAGGATGCACTGAGAGAGAGTATTGCCGAGCAGCGCCGCGCACTCACCGGTTTGATGCGTGAGCCCATGTCGGAGGTTGCCGCCCGTTGTAGCGCCCATTGGGGTGATCGCGAGGCGCTGGATGAGATCCTGCTGGCAGCACTGGATGAGATCCCCCACTGCAAATATCTGTATGCACTGGATCCGGGCGGGGTACAGGTGAGCGATAATATCAGCCAGGAGGGCTTGTTGAAAAAGGACTTTGGCCGGGATCGCTCCCAGCGCCCCTACATGCAGCAAATCAAGGTGGGGACGGACTTCCTGCTCTCTGAGGCCTATATCAGTATCCGCGCCAAGCGCCCCTCACTGACCGCATTGCAGACCATCTTCGATGCCAACGGTAAGCTGCTGGGCTACCTGGGTGCCGACTTCGACCTGCGCGACCTGCCCCTGACCCGTGAGCTTTACGACGAGCCCACCTCCTGGCGCCAGATCAAGGGCGATCCGGCGATCCGCACCACCGTCTTCCAGCAAACACGCAGTGATAGCCGTATGGATATACACATGGATGAGGTGTTGGGGGTGATGGAGGAGCTATTTTTGGAGCATGGGGTGTTTCACGCCAAGCTACACTACTCCAGCAGCCGCGCCACCATCTGGCTGGTGGATGATCCCTACCGCTACCGCCTGATGGATATCGACATGCTTACCGATGCCGATATCTGTCTGGCCTACCCGCGCCGTAGTTACCCGGATAATGCACTGGTACCGGCCAATAAGATCCGCGAGGTACTGGAGGGCCTGCGTGAGCTACGCTTTATGGACGATATGTTCTATCTGCGCTCCGGCTCGCTGAATATCTTCAACGGTATGGTGAGCCTGACCTTCTCCTGCGATGGCTCGCACTATATCCCCTGGAATGAATTTCTTAATCGGGAGCACGCCTTTTGGGCCAGCCAGCACACCGCCTGCTGAACCCGGCAGCAAAAAACAGCAAAGGATGACACGCGTATAGGAATCATCCTACAGCGTGTCAGCGCAGCGACGGGTATAGTACTCCTGAGTCGCAGGGATGCTGGCAAGGACGGCACGAATATCACAGGGGGTGGTGCTCGGGATACTTCATCATGGATGGTGCAGGCCAAGGATTGGCCAAATCTAATGCTGCCAACAGGCGCCCCGGTTTACCGGGGCGCCTGTTTTTGTTGCTAGTCATGCCCCGCGCCGTACCCTGCTCCCAAAAACTGCGTGAAACCGCCAGATTGTGT
>SLDE01000088.1 GCA_007125455.1 Ectothiorhodospiraceae bacterium | reverse complement strand
TGGGGTTCGGAATGCCGCCCTGGATGGATCCATTTCGGGCCGGAGGGTCGACCTCCCTCCCGGTCGACTTTCACTTACCTCATCGAGCTGGAACTCTACGCGTCGGCCCATAAGCACCGGACCTAAATATCCCATATCAAGCCTGCACGATTCCCCTACTCACACAGAGATACTTTGATCTTGTAAGTGGCGACTGCCCCCGTGTCCAGGTGGATGTGGAGACGTGACCCCGTAACTTCCAAAGTCAATGAATCTATCCCATTGATTCACATCGCTTCAGGTGGATGATCTTTCAGCCAATCCTTCAGAGCAGCATTCATTCGGCGCTGCCACCCAGGGCCGGTTGCACGAAATGCCTCGATCACATCAGCATCGTAACGCACGGTAAGCTGCTGCTTGGGAGTCTCAACAGGTGGTCGCCCCCGCCGAATAATATGTTCACCCTGATACTCATCGGCCTGATCGAAAAATGCATCCGTGACTTCCGGTGCATCATCGGGATCAGACCAGTCGGTGGGAGTAACGATTTTGTTCGCGCTCATTGGCTTTCCTCATACTTATAATCCGGCGTGCTTTGCCTCGTGGCGTCCACACTATCACCACCATCCTTCCATCCATAAGCCCGACAGTAATAAGGCGTTGTTCGGAATAATCCTCACGCACATCTTCCGCAGTGAAGTGATGTCCTGCAAAGACTTCAGCAGCGCGGGCAAAATCCAGGCCGCGCTCGATCAAAGTCCTTTTTCGCTTCACAGGGTCATACTCTATGTCCATAGTGATTTATTGTAGTTACAGTAAATCCAGCAGGCAAGGTTCGAGTGCATTACCTACATGTTCATACTCCAGCACTGGAGATACATTTGGAAAGAGTGGTGAGCTGTTAATGGTCATTTAAACTGATCCACTACTGGCCAATCATTTTGATCCACCCTTGCCCGTCATTGACAGGTGCGGTTCGTGTGACTCACCGCACCCACCCCCGAACCCCACCCCGTAGGGTGCGGTGAGCGCTGCGAACCGCACCGTGTGTGTGAGAGGCGAGGGGCAAGGGGCAAGTTGAAAGCGGCAAGTCGGAGGCTTCTCCCCCTCACCCCAACCCCTCTCCCCTGGGGGAGAGGGGCTTTGGTTGATAGCGCAACTGCCAGTATCCTCCCTGCCCGGATTCGCTCAGCCCAACCACCGCGTCATTGGCGCGGCTAATGGTCTCGATAAAGCGCCAGGCACCCAGGCTGGGGCTCTGCCCTGTCGGTAGGTGGGTGGGGACATCGTCGGGAAACTGTTGCTCCAGCCCCGGCCAGGGCAGGATCGTTTCGCTCAGCGCCGATGGTGACGGGAGGGTGGACAAGGATGTCAGTGTCAAGCGCCCGATCCCCGCCGCATTCCCCAGCAGGATCCACCCACTGCCTTCCCCTAGCGAGGCCTCCTCCGCTAGGCCCAGTCGTTGGCGCTGAACGGCCAGGGGCCACACCCCCTCATCCACCGCGCCGACCAGGGCCTGACTGACCCGCCCGGCGCGCAGATCACGCAGCGCGCACGCCAGCGCGGCGGCAAAGGGGTTGTGGACATTGGCCAGCGCCAGGTTGCGCCCGTGCAGGCCTAATTGCTGGGCCAGAGTAAAACCGGCCATATTGCTGGAGACATTGATAAAACCGAAGGGCATCGGGGCCAGGCCCTCATCCAACACCGGACCAAACATCGCCACGGTCTCGGCGACATTACCCAGGCCGCTACCCAGGTAAACCCCGCAATCTTCGGCCAGTTGCTGGCCCCGCACACAGGCCAGTGCCCCGAGCAGGGACAAGGCGATGTAACGGTTGGAACGACGCAGGCGCCGCCCTTCTTCTTCACGCAACAGCGCGAGCAGATCCCTGGGCTGTTCATCCATGGGGAAGTAGCGCAGCCCCGCCGCCAATATCGAACACTCAGACATGACTGACCTCCAGCAGCAGCGAGGTATTGTTGCCACCAAAGCCAAACTGATTGAGCATCACCAATCCACCCGCAAAGGGCATGGCCTCGCGCAGCGGTGCGCAGCCGAGCTGGGGATCAACTACGTGACAGCCGTGTGCGGGGGGGGCATAGCCAGCGCGCAAGCAGGCCAGCAGTGCCACCAGCTCCAGCAGCCCGCAGGCGCCAAGGGTGTGGCCCAGGGGGCCCTTGAGCAGGGTAAACGGAGGAAGCTCGTCAGCAAAGAAGGCGCGCATCGCCTCGGCCTCGGTGGCATCGTTGGCGAGGCTGCCAGTGCCGTGGGCCTTGAGCAGGGCGATCTCCTCCTTCTGCGCTCCCGCATCGTCCAGCGCCTGCGCCATCACCGCCGCCATTGCCCCAGCACTGGAGCAGGTGATCCCCTCCGGATCACAGGCACTGGCCCCACCGCGCCAGCGCAGCCCTTGCCAGGGTGAGTCGGCGGGCAACAGCGTGCTATCCAACAGCACCACCACCCCTGCCCCTTCGCCGGGCACCATGCCATCGCGGTCTACATCGAAGGGGTGACAATGCTCATCGGCCAGCAGCATCAGGCCATCAAAGCCACGCAGGCTGGTCTGGTTAAAGCCCTCTTCGGTCGCCACCACGGCGGCGCGGCAATCGCCCGCCGCGATCGCCTCACCAGCAAGTAGCAGGGCATTGGCACTGGAGGTACAGGCGGTGCTCAGGGTGTAACAACCCGCCCCCAGGGAGAAGGCCGCCGCCAGTTGCTCCGCCAAGACCCCCTGGCGTCGTCCCCGCAGGGGGCAGGCGCCATCTTCGCCCTGCAGATAACGCTGTTCGTCCTCCCCTACCGAGTGCGAGGAGGTGCCCAAAAACAGGGCGCTATCGGCAAGTAGCTCTGGCCCAAGGCGAGCCTGCGCCAGGGCGGTGGCGAGCAGGGCGTGCAGACGCGAATAGGCGTCTTGCTGGGGAGCTCCGCTCAGGCGGTGGTAGCGATACCGATCCCCGTGCAGCACTATCGCCTGGGGCGGTCGGGGTTCACCGAGCAGAGCGCGGGCCAGCTCGGCAAGGCTATTGCCCTGACTACACTGTATCGCCATGGCGGCGATAGTCACCGCCATGCTCAAACGCCTAGTTGCTGCAAGTAGTCGTCCATGGTCGCCACCGTGGCCAGCGCACGGCGCAGCGCCTTGCTATCGCCCAGACGCACACCGTACTGGCGTTGTAGGGCCATGGAGATCTGTAGTGCATCCAGGGAGTCCAGTTCCAGTCGGGCCTGGGGGCCAAACAGGGGTTCATCGTCGGCGATCGCCTCCGCCGCCAGGTCCTTGTCGCAGGCATCGATGATCAGTTGTTTCAGTTCCAGTCGTCGTTGTGTCATATCAGTCATTACGTGAAAACAGCCAGCTGGCCAGTATCAGGCAGAGCAGGGCAAAACCCAGCAGGGCGGCTACCTTGGGCAACACGCTCAGGGCGCTGCCCTGGCGCAGGAAGATATCCAGAAAGCCCTCCAGCCCCCAGGACATGGGCGAGACATTGGCCAGTTCGCGCATAAAAGGCGGCATCACGAACTTGGGCACCATCACCCCGCCGAGGGCAGCGAAGATGATATTCGACACCCCCCCCAGGGTGGTTGCCTGCACATGGGTGCGAGCCACGGTAGTGATCAATAGCGCCCAGGCGATCGCCGCCAGGCTGGTGGCCGAGGAGATCAGAAACAGCCCCCACAGCGAGCCCCCCAACTGCAGGCTGTCACCACCGAACAGGGGCACCAGATGGATCCCCACCAGCACCATCAGCACCATCTGTACCTGATTGATCAGATAGTAGGGGAGGATCTTGCCCCCGATCAGGGCCGTGCTGGAGATATTCATCACCCGCAGGCGCAGCAGACTACCCTGCTGGCGCTCAATGATAAAGGCCGTGGAGAGGGGGATCACCACAAAAAACATCGCAAATACCAGCCAGGCCGGCACACTTTGCTGCACCGAGGTGGGCATCGCCTCGGGGGTATCCCCCTGGTAGACGTAGCGTTGTTCGATGCTGCCGATGGCGCGCAACTCGGCTGCCGTGGGCAGATCATCGTACTGCCAGGAAAGTGCCTCCAGACGTAGCTCCAGGCGCATCGCCCGCAGGATGTCGCCCAGCGCCAACTGCAACAGACTCTGCAGTTGCGCCCCGGCACTGGGGGAGAGCAACAGGCTCAGCTGCGCCTGCTCCGGTGCCGATGCCAACAGGCCGCGGGCAAAGCCGGGCTGGACAACCAGGCCGAAACGCGCCTCATCCCGCGCCAGTCGCCGCTCCATGGTGGTCAGATCCTCGACCCGATGAAGGACAAAGCCGTCCAGTTGGGCCAACTGTTCAGCCAACTCCTCCGACATCGCGCTTTGATCGGCATCGAAGATCAGCAGGTCGATACTCACCTGATGGCGTTCACTGAAGGTGTCGCGCATCGCCAGCGACATGATCAGGATAAAGATCGAGGGCATCACAA
This sequence comes from Ectothiorhodospiraceae bacterium, assembly GCA_007125455.1. GTDB lineage: Bacteria > Pseudomonadota > Gammaproteobacteria > Thiohalomonadales > Thiohalomonadaceae > SLDE01. The sequence goes on along the minus strand of SLDE01000088.1, from coordinate 13,395 downwards.
ACAGCACCAGCAGGCCGTGCCAATCCTTGCGCAGCACCAGTAACTCTTTGTGGATCAGAGCAAACAGCGCCATGGCATCACTCCCGCAGGGCGCTGTCGGTGTGGGCCAGATAGAGCGACTCCAGACGGCTGCACGCGCTGCCCTCGCCCGGATGGGCCGCCAGTAGCCCGGCCAGCTCTCCCTGCACCAGGATCCGGCCATTATCAATGATCGCAATGTGATCGCATAACTGCTCCACCTCTTCCATGTAGTGAGAGGTGTAGACCACGCTCATCCCCCGCTCCCGATTGAGTCGGGCAATGGTCTCCAGAATGAAGTTGCGTGACTGGGGATCGATCCCCACGGTCGGCTCATCCAGAAAGAGCACCTTGGGGTTGTTCAACAGGCCAATAGCCAGATTCAGACGGCGCTTAAGACCGCCCGAGAGCTGCGAGGCCGGACGGTTGAGATAGTCGCCCAGACGTGTCGCCACGACCGCCTGCTCGATGCGTGCCTCGCGCCAGGGCTTGGCCACCTTCAGGCAACGCACATAAAACGCCAGGTTCTCCTGCACCGTCAACATCGGGTAAAAGGCCAACTCCTGGGGGACGAAGCCAATCTCCGCACGCACGGCGGCCAAGTGGCTAGCGAGTGCCTCTCCCCGGTAATTCACCTGCCCCTCGCTCGGCGCGATCAGTCCCAGCAGGATGGAGAGCAAGGTGGTCTTGCCCGCGCCGTTGGGGCCCAGCAGGCCGAACACACTGCCCTGTGGGATGGCCAACTCGACCCCGTGCAGCGCCGACCGAGGCTGCCCTGGATAGCGGTGATCGAGCCCGCGGATATCGAATAGCGCCAGCGACCGTTCCATCACAGCCCCCCCCGTGACACCGGATAGAGCATCGCCGCCGAGGCACCGCAGATCAGCCGGTTGACCGGTTGGCGTGAGCCGATCACCTGACGTTCCAGCATCACCTCGTTGAGCTGGCGCATGGTCTGGCGAAAGGGGTGCTGGCTGTTGCTTTGCAGGGCCAGGTTCATCCCCAGTGAGTGAAACTGGATCAGGCGCAAACTCTGCTGCAGGGACGGCTCGTCCAGCTCGGTGCGGCGCTGTAACCAGGCCATCGCCTCGGGTTCGCCCGCCTCCAGCAACGCCAATGCGGCAAACCAGCCGTCCAGCAAGCGGGCAAAGCGCAGTGGCTCCCGTTGCAGGATCTCAGGGTTCACCACCAATAGGTCACTGATCTCACCCGGGATGGCGGCACTGTTGTAGAGCTCATGCCCCCCCTGGGCGAGCAGGCGGCTGCGCAGCGGTTCGAAGGTGATCACCGCGTCTACTCGCCTCTCGAGGAAGGCGCTCTCGATCTCGTCCAAGGTCAGTGGCACCAGCTGGATGTCCCCCAAGGTCAGCCCGCCCTGTTCCAGCACCCGCGCCAACATATGGGCCCCGACCCCGGTATCCTCCACCCCGATCCGGCTACCCGCCAGTGCCGCGAGTGAGTCCAACGGCTCGTGGGCCAGCAGGCTGTCCGCACCGTTGGAGTAGCTCATCACCAACGGGATACACATCGGCTGGCCGGACTCGGCCAGCAGCAGGGCCTCGTCCAGCGTCATCAACGCCACATCCAGTGCCCCTTCACGAAAGGCGCGCAGGGTATGCAGGCTGGAGGGCTGGTGCTGCAGTTGAACCCCCTCGCCAAACAGCTGAAACTCCGCCGCGAGGAAGAAGGGCTGATAGCCCAGCCAGTCATTGCCCCCCACCTGCAGCGGCGGGCTGCGCTCAGCGCAGCCCCCCAGCAGCAAGAGCAGGGTAAGGAGCCACAGTCGGCTCATGCGCCGCCCTCCTGCGGCTGGGTTGCTGCCAGGTCCTGCTCCAACTGCTTGAGGCAGGCACGCGCCTGCCCTTCAGCACAGTGGCGTAGCGGCCTAACCTGGATACGGGCATGGGCGCGACGAAATACCGGCTTGAAGATCTCCCCCTCGGCCTGCATCCCGTCCAGCCGCACCGGCAGAATGGGGCAGTGCGCCAATTCGGCCAGACGCACCGCGCCGGGCTTGAGTGGACGGTGGGGTTCACTGTCCAGGTGGATGGTGCCGTGGGGAAAGATGGCGATCACCTCGCCCTGTTGCAGGGCCTTGAGGGCCTCACGAAAGGCCTTTTCCGGGCGGGCATGGCGATCCACCGGGATACAGCCCACCGCACGAAACAGCCAATTCAGGCCCCGGCGCTGGTACTGCTCGGTGGCGATAAGAAAACGTAACGGGCGGGGGCTGGCGGCGAGCAGTAGCATCGGGTCCAGGCCGGAGAGGTGGTTGGCCACCACGATCGCCCCCCCCTGTTCCGGCAGCGGTAACGGCTGCGACGACAGGCGATGGTAATGGCGGCAAAACAAACGATTGAGACCGTCCAGGGGCTGCAGCCAGGCATGCCCCCAGTCCGCCTCGGCGCGACCGGCCAGCCACCAGGCCAGCAACAGGATCAGCAGGGGAATGGCCGCCAGCCAGAGCCAGGCCATGTTATTTCTGGTAGACCTTGCGGCGGAACAGGTCGTTGCGCCGCGATACCAGTCGGTCGAGAAACAGCATCCCGTCCAGATGGTCACACTCGTGCTGCACCGCGCGGGCCTCAAAGCCCTCGCATTGATACTCGTGCCTGACCCCGTCACCATCGAAGGCGCTAAAGGTGATCCGCTCGGCGCGGATCACATTGCCGGTGTAATCTGGCACCGACATGCAGCCCTCACGCCCCACCTTCATCCCGTCCCACTCGGTGATCTCGGGATTGATCAGCACCATAAAACCATGGTTGGGCACCGGCTTGCGTGTCACCGAGCAGTCCACCAACACGATGCGCGCAAAGCGCCCCACCTGGGGGGCGGCGATCCCCACCCCCCCAGGACCGGCGCGCATGGTCTCTTCCAGATCGGCTAGAAAGCCCCGCAATTCCTCGTCAAAGACCTCCACCGGCACAGACTCCTGCTTGAGGCGCTCGTCCGGGTAAGTCAGAATCTCCAGCTTGGCCATGCGTTCACCCGATCATGGTGTCGATGGCCTCCAGATGGGCCTCGATCCCCTTCTCCGCCACCACATTGAGCGCCGACTGCAGTGAGTCTACCCCCTCGGCGGCATGGCCCTCGATCTGCATGATATAGATCGGCTTATCGGCGGTGCCGGCCACGCTGCTATCCATATCGAGGATATGCAGCCCCGCCTCCGCCAGCGCTCCGGTGATGCGCGCCACGATGCCGGCCTTGTCGGCCCCGTAGACGGTAATGCGCACATCCGGTTCCAGGTGTTTGTGCAACTGGGCATTGATACGATCCAGATGCAAATGCAGCCCCATCGACTCGGCCACCGATGCCACCATCTGCTGCAGGGCGTGGGTGTTGCCGTCAAACTCCACCATCAGCATGATGGTAAAGTTCCCCCCCAGGCGCATCATACTCGCCTCGCCCAGGTTGCAGCCGCCATCGAACAGCGCAGCGCTCAGGTGGGCAACGATACCGGGCCGGTCTTTGCCGACCAGGGTCAACATATACCAGTGTTGCATAGAAAAATCCTGTCAGTTGAAAGCCTCAGCCAGGGTCAACGGGTTGACATGCCTGACCCCGGCAAAACGTTTAAAATCATTATCCGTCGAATAGATCGTGTAACCGTGCTCACGCGCCAGCGCCGCCAGATGCGCATCCGTGCTCAGATTGGCTGCCGTGCCGACATCCAGCAATAACTCCCGCAATACGCCCCAGTGCCTCTCGCCGGGGGATACCAGAGAGACCACTGGCTGTGCCAGCCAGGCATCCACATATTCACAGGCCTGTTCGACGCTCAGCGGTGTCTCAAATATCCGTGGATTGGTCGTGATGCGAATAAATGCCAGCACTGCCACCCAAGGCAGTCCCACGGTTTCGCTGCCTGATAACACCCGCTCCAACCATGGATGCGCCTTGTGATACTGGGGCAGATCCTTGTTCACCGCATAAATCAGCAGGTTGGCATCCAGCAGGATCACTTGCGCATCTCCAGCTTGTTCACCAGCCCCTCATCCTCCAGACCACTGGCGAGCAACAGGGCCTTGTCCAGATCCACCTTGCTGCGAAGCCCACCCATGTGCACCGAAGGCAGACGGTAGGGTTTGGCCTTGGGCTGTCTCAGCTCGTGCAGGCCCAGGCGTAGGGCCTCGTTCACCACCTGTTTCAGCGGCAAACCGCATTGCTGTGCGGTCTGCTTGAGTGACTCCATCAACTGGTCATCGATCGTCAAGGTAGTACGCATCATGATGCTCCATCAAAGATCGTCGTGATGACACACTATACCCTGAGATCTAGCCAGTCAAACCAGCCAGATCAGTGAGGCCATGCGCCCAGTCGTGCCGTCCCGCCGATAGGAATAGAAACGCTGTGGCTCATTGTAGCTGCAATGCTGCCCACCGTAGACCTGTTCAACCCCCACCCGTGCCAGACGCCGACGGGCCAAGGCATAGATATCCGCCAAATACCGGTCGGCGTGCTGCGGCACAAAGGCCGACGCGGCCCCGTCATCCTCGGCGACGAAGGCATCGTAGACCTCCCGCCCCACCTCAAAGGCCTGGGGGCCGATCGCCGGCCCCAGCCAGGCCATCCACTCCCCGCCACCGGCACGCTTAACGGCCTGCTCGATTACCCCGGCCAACAGACCACGCCAACCGGCGTGCACGGCAGCAACCGCCGTGCCGTCGACACGGCACAGCAACAACGGCAGACAATCGGCGGTGAGTACCGCGCAGACCTGCCCGGGCCGGGTAGCAAAGCTGGCGTCGGCACAGCGCTGGGCACTCGCACCGTCCACCACCTCGCAGCCGTGTACCTGTTGCAGCCACAGGGGCTCGCTGGGCAACCCAGCCAACTGGCGCAGCCGGGCACGGTTTTGTGCCACCGCCTCGGGCGCATCCCCCACATGCTCGCCTAAGTTCAGGCTCTCGTAGGGCGGCAGGCTCAGCCCACCCAAACGGGTGGTCTGACAGGCCCGCACTGACACCGGTGCGGGCCACTGCGGGGTAAGCAAGGACTCACTCATCGTGTTCGCTAAGGTCTTGCTCCAAGGCCGCCAACAGCGCCTGCATATCGGCGGGCATGGGGCGCTGCCACTCGATGTATTCGCCAGTGCCTGGGTGTTGCAGCCCCAGCCGCGCCGCATGCAGGGCCTGGCGCGTAAAGCCACGCAACACCGCCGCAAACGCCTCGCTACAGGCAGGCGGAATACGCAGCCGCCCGCCGTAGACCGGATCGCCGACCAGCGGATGGCGCAGGTGGGCCATGTGGACACGGATCTGGTGGGTACGCCCGGTCTCCAGTTGCACCCGGATCTGGCTGTGGGCACGGAAGCGTTTGACCAAGCGGTAGTGGGTCACCGCCTGTTTGCCGCTGCGCACCACCGCCATACGTTTGCGATCGGAGGGGTGGCGTCCGATGGGGACATTCACACTCCCCCCGCCGGTCAGTACCCCGTGGATGATCGCGTCGTACTCGCGGGTAAAGCTGCGCGCCTGCAACTGCTCCACCAGCGCGGTCTGCGCCTCCAGGGTCTTGGCCACCACCAGCAGGCCGGTGGTCTCTTTATCCAGGCGGTGGACAATCCCGGCGCGAGGCACCTGCTCCAACTGTGGGGCATGGTGCAGCAGGGCGTTGAGCAGGGTACCCTGCCAATTCCCCGCTGCCGGATGCACCACCAGCCCGGCGGGCTTGTTGATCACCAACAGCGCCTCGTCCTCATGGACGATATCCAGCGGGATGGGCTCCGGGGCATGGCTGGTCTGCGCGCTAAGCTCGGCCTCGACCACGATCTGCTCACCGCCAAACAGCTTGTCGCGGGGACGCAACTGCCGACCATCCACCAGGATCTGCCCCTCCTTCACCCACTGCTGCAGGCGCGAGCGGGAGAAGTCGGGAAACAACTCGGCCAGGATCTGATCCAGGCGACGCCCGGCCATCTCATCGGGTACCTCGGCCTTCATACTGCGCCACTTTGTATTGCTATCGTTCATCGTTATTCCAAATTTGCTACAATGTTGGGCTGTCTCTGCGCCGCCTACCTCTGTTACGATAACAGATACGGCCACGTCGGCGCCCTAGCTAAAATGATGCGGATACTATGCGTATAACCCGAGCACTGTCCATTTTTTCCCTGTTGTTGCCATTGTTCATCCTTGGCGGCTGCAGCCATATCGGCAAGGACGAAACCCACGGCTGGAGCGTGGAGCAGTTCTACGAGCGAGCCAACCACCAGATGAGCCGCGGCAACTATGCCGATGCGGTGGAGACCTACACCCAGCTGGAGGCCCGTTATCCCTATGGCCGCTACGCCCAGCAGGCCCAGCTGGAGGTGATCTACGCCCACTACAAGGCGAGCGAGCCCGCCTCTGCGGTGGCCGCCGCCGACCGCTTCATCCGCCTGCACCCGCGCCACCCCAGCGTGGACTACGCCTACTACCTGCGCGGACTGGCCACCTTCGATCAGGGCAGCGGCTTTCTGGAGCGCTGGGTCCCTCAGGACAGGGCCAAGCGTGACCCGGCCGGGATGCGCGAGTCGTTTGGCTACTTCCGCGAACTGGTGGAGCGCTTCCCCGAAAGCCGCTACGCGCCGGACTCCGTCGCCCGCATGACCATCCTGCGCAACAATCTTGCCCGCCACGAGGTACTGGCCGCCCAATACTACCTGGAGCGTGGTATCCACCTCGCCGCCGCCAACCGGGGCAAGTACGTGGTCGAGCACTACCCGCAATCCACCGCCATCCCGGATGCCCTGGCGGTGATGGTGCAGGCCTACGAAAAGATGCAGATGCACGACCTGGCCGCCGATGCCCGGCGGGTACTGGAGCTCAACCACCCGGAGCACGAGCTGCTTAAGCGCTAACAGGCTGTTGTTGTCTACTCAAGCGGCGCGATAGTGCGTTACAAAGCCCATCCATGGGCTTTGCCCTGACGGGCCAGCCCTTCGGGCTGTTCCATTTTGCTACTACGGACATCCTGTCCTTCGTGCTTCGCACCCGCCTTCGGCGGTTACGTTTTGCTCCAGTCAAAACGTTCCCGGCAAAATAGACGCCCGATTTTGCCTTCTCTCGCACTCGCCTGAGCGACAACAACAGCCTGCTAAGGCAACAGCATAGGCGTCGACTCGCCCTCCCCTTCGCTTGTAGGTCGGGCTTTAGCCCGACATCGTGAACGACGAGTAAACGCTTGTCGGCCTGAAGACCGACCTACCCTAATGTTTCATAAACGCGCACTCGCTGGTCTCTGTAAGAAACATTTATTCCCCTCTCCCTTGTGCTGCTTTCTTGCCCTGTGGCAAGCTACCCCCATAAACCAAGCAAGGGGAAATACGCATGTGGGATTTTTTTGAGACGGTGCGCCACCGCCATTCGGTGCGCAAATACCGCAGCGATGTCGCCGTGGAGCAAGAGAAACTACACGCCATTCTGGAGATGGCCTGTGCCGCGCCATCGGCCGGGGATCTACAGTCCTACCATATCCACGTCATCACCGATCCGGCCCAACGTCAGCAACTCAGCGAGATCGCCAATAACCAGGATTTCATCGCCGAAGCACCGATCTGCCTACTCTTCTCCAGCGATCCGCAACGGGCCGGACAGAAGTATGGCGAACGCGGCGAGCAGCTCTACGCCCTGCAAGACGCCACCATCGCCGCCTCCTACGCCCAACTGGCAGTAGTCGCCGCCGGGATGGCCTCCACCTGGGTGGGCTACTTCGATGAGGAAAAGGTCAAGCAGGCCTTCAAGCTCGACGCCAAGCTCAGGCCAGTAGCCGCGCTAAGCATCGGCTATCCTGCCGAACTGCCCGAAGAGAGCCCACGCCGCCCCATCGCCGAGGTGGTGACACAACTATAAAACCAGCGGCAAGTGGGCAAGTCGCAAGGGACAAGAACTGGTGTGCGCTGCGCGCACACCACGCTACCTTTTTTCACTTGCAACTTGTAACTGCCGTTAAATCGCCTGCGGCCCTTCTTCACCGGTGCGAATACGGATCACCCGTGCCACGTCGCTGACAAAGATCTTGCCGTCGCCGATCTTGCCGGTACGGGCCACGCCGGTGATCGCCTCGATGCTCTGCTCTACCATCTCGTCGTCCACCACCAGCTCGATCTTCACCTTGGGCAGAAAATCCACCACATACTCCGCCCCACGATACAGCTCGGTATGGCCCTTCTGACGGCCAAAGCCCTTCACCTCGGTAGCGGTCATGCCCGATACCCCGATCTCCGACAGCGCCTCGCGCACATCGTCTAACTTAAATGGCTTGATAATCGCCTCGATCTTCTTCATTACGCACACCTCATCAAATAAGCCAAAATTCTCAACACAGAGACCACAGAGTACACAGAGGAACGATTCGGAATGCAGATCATGTCTCACTGCACCTCATTCAACAAAATAAGTAATTGCTCGCCCCCTGAGCTGTAGCTCAGGTTGCTGCCCACGCCACGGCCATCTGTAGGAGCGGCTATGCCGCGATAATCGCATTCATCGCGGCATAGCCGCTCCTACAAATCCGTTACCAGTGCCTACTCGTAGGCAGGGGGCGAGTAATTGCCAAAATAACTCTGTGCTCTCTGTGTTGAATGCCTTTATCCGATCAGCCCCGACCGAAGCCGGAGGTGATCGGGTAGCGCCGGTCGCGACCGAAGGCGCGGCGGGTGATGCGCACCCCCGGTGCGGCCTGACGGCGCTTGTATTCATTAATATCCACCAGCCGGATCACCCGTTTGACGGTTTCTTCATCAAACCCGGCCACGATGATCTCCTCGGCGCACTGATCCTGCTCCACATAGCGTTCCAGGATCGCATCCAGGATCGCATAGTCCGGCAGGCTATCGCTGTCCTGCTGGTCAGGACGCAACTCCGCTGAAGGCGGGCGGGTGATCACCCGCTCGGGGATCACCGCCGAAAGGGTATTACGATAGTGCGCCAGACGAAACACCAAGGTCTTGGGCACGTCCTTGAGGGCACTGAAACCACCGGCCATGTCGCCATACAGGGTAGCGTAGCCCACCGCCATCTCGCTCTTGTTGCCGGTGGTCAGCACCATCTTCCCCTGCTTATTGGAGATCGCCATCAGGATGATGCCACGACAACGGGCCTGGATGTTCTCTTCAGTGGTGTCTTCGCCCAGCCCGGCAAACGCCTGCGCCAGGCTCTGTTTAAAGGCCTCAAACACCGGCGCGATGGGGATCTCTCGATACTGCACCCCCATGATCTCTGCCTGGGCGCGGGCATCGGCCAGGCTGATCTCGGCGGTGTAGGGCGAGGGCATCATCACCGCCTCCACCCGCTCGGCACCCAGGGCGTCCACGGCGATGGCCAGGCTCAGCGCCGAGTCGATCCCGCCGGAGAGCCCCAAAACCACACCGGGAAAACCGTTCTTCTGCACATAGTCCCGCACCCCGGCGACCAGCGCCTGGTAGACGCTCTCCTCCTCACCGGGGGGCGCTGTCAATGTGCCGGGCAGCGGCTGGGGGATGGCCCCGCCCAGGGCAAACTCGACCAGATACACCCCTTCGACGAAGGACGGCGCTTGCAGGGCCAGTTCCCCCTCGGCGTCCATCACAAAGGAGCCACCATCGAAGACCAGCTCGTCCTGCCCACCCACCAGGTTCACATAGACCACCGGCAGGGCGCATTCGCCTACCCGGTCGGCAACCGCCGCCAGGCGCTCGCGCCCCTTATGCAGATGGTAGGGGGAGGCATTGAGATTGAGGATCAGCCGCGCCCCGGCCTCGCGGGCCAGTGCCACCGCCCCCGGCTCCCAGATGTCCTCGCAGATGGTCAGCCCCACCGGCACCCCCCGTATGGGCACCACCAGTGGCTGCTGGCCGGGAACAAAGTAGCGCTTTTCATCGAATACGCTGTAGTTGGGCAGGTGCTGCTTGTGGTAGACCCCCTGCAACTGGCCATCGGCCACCACCGCTGCGGCATTGAACAAACCGCCGCTGGCCTGCTGTGGGTAGCCGAAGACCACGCTAATGCCACGCACCTGTCGCTTGATCTCCTCCAGCGCCACCAGTACCCGCCGGTGCAGGCCGGGGCGCAGCAAGAGATCCTCCGGCGGGTAGCCGGTCAGGCTCAGCTCGGGGAAGACAATGACATCGGCGGCCATTTCGTCGCGCGCCTGCCCGGCGGCATCGATGATCCGCCGGGCATTGCCCTGAATATCGCCCACCCAGAGGTTGAGCTGGGCCAGCGCAATACGCAGGGTATCGCTCATACCGCCTTAAGCACCTCGGCCATACGCGCCCCCATCTCGGTGGGGGACTGCACCACGCTCACCCCAACCTTTTCCAGTGCGGCGATCTTATCGGCGGCACTGCCCTTGCCACCGGCGATGATCGCCCCGGCATGGCCCATGCGCTTGCCGGGCGGTGCCGTCACCCCGGCGATGTAGGAGACCACCGGCTTGCTGATGTGGCGGCGGATGAACTCGGCCGCCTCCTCCTCGCCGGAACCACCGATCTCGCCCACCATGATGATCCCTTCGGTCTGCGGGTCCTGCTCGAACAGGCCGAGACAGTCGATAAAGCCCAGCCCGTGGATCGGATCGCCGCCGATCCCCACACAGGTGGACTGCCCCAGCCCGGCGGCGGTGGTCTGATGCACCGCTTCGTAGGTCAGGGTACCGGAGCGCGAGACGATGCCGATTTTGCCTTTTTGATGGATCGCACCCGGCATGATGCCGATCTTGCACTCGCCAGGGGTGATCACACCGGGACAATTGGGGCCAATCAGGCGGCTGCCGTTGGCCTCCAGCGCGGCGCGCACCCGCAGCATGTCCTGCACAGGAATGCCCTCGGTGATGCATACAATGGTCTCGATCCCCGCATCCGCCGCCTCCAGGATCGCATCGGCGGCGAACGGTGCCGGCACATAGATCATGGTGGCATCGGCCCCGGTGGCGTCCACCGCATCCTGCACGGTGTTGAATACCGGGCGCTCCAGGTGGGTGCTGCCGCCCTTGCCGGGGGTCACCCCGCCGACAAAGTGGGTGCCATAGGCGATCGCCTGTTCCGAATGGAAGGTGCCCTGTTTGCCGGTAAAGCCCTGACAAATCACCTTGGTATCACGGTCAACCAGAATCGCCATTACTTCCCCCTCGCCGCGGCAACGGCCTGCTGCGCGGCCTCGCTCAGATTGTCACAGGACTGCACCGCCAGACCACTCTCGGCCAGCATTTGGCGGCCCAACGCCACATTGGTACCCTCCAGGCGCACCACCACCGGGATGGTGGTCTGCACCTCTTTTAATGCGGCGATGATCCCCTCGGCGATCAGATCGCAACGCACGATCCCGCCGAAGATATTGATCAGAATCGCCTTCACCTTGCCATCGGAAAGGATCAGCTTGAAAGCCTCGGCCACCTTATCGGCGGTGGTCCCCCCCCCCACATCGAGGAAATTGGCCGGCGTACCACCACAATGCTGGATCAGATCCATGGTGGCCATCGCCAGTCCAGCACCGTTGACCATGCAACCGATCTCACCATCCAGACTGACATAATTCAGCCCATGCTGCTGGGCGCGGTATTCTCGCTCATCCTCCTGGCTGGCATCGCGCAGCTTGACCATCTCGGGCTGACGGTACAGCGCGCTCTCATCCAGATTGATCTTGGCATCCAGCGCCATCAGGCTGCCCGCATCGGTCACCACCAACGGGTTGACCTCCACCAGCGCCGCATCGCGCTCGCTAAACAGCCGATACAGCGCGCCCATCAGCTGCGCCAGCTCGCGCACCTGGCCGCCTTCCAGCGCCAAGGCAAAGGCCAGCTTGCGGCTCTGGTAAGGCTGCAGGCCCACCACCGGGTCCACCGTCACGGTGTGGATCCGCTCCGGGGTGCTCGCCGCCACCTCCTCGATGTCCATCCCGCCATCCGGCGATGCCATAAAGACCACCCGGCGCGAGGCGCGATCCACCACCGCCGCCAGATAGAGCTCGCGAGCAATCCCGCTAACCGCCTCGATCAGCAACTGATTGACCGGCTGCCCCTCGGCGCTGCTCTGGTGGGTAACCAAGCGCGAGCCGAGCAGGCGATCGGCTTCCTGCTTCAACTCGTCCAGCGAAGAGACCAGCTTCACCCCGCCGGCCTTGCCACGCCCCCCGGCATGCACCTGGGCCTTCACCACCCAGCGCCCGCCGCCCAGGGCCTGTGCCGCACGCTCGGCCTCGGCCAGCGAACAGGCCACCTGCCCCCCGGGCACCGCAATGCCGTACTCGGCAAACAGCCCCTTGGCTTGGTATTCGTGGAGATTCATGCTTCCCCCTGAAAAGATTGGTTGGAGTTATTGTTGCCTATTGTGGAACAAAGCGGGATCAGGCGCAAAGAGATCAGGTACGGAGGGCGAGAAACGAGGTCTTGACATGCAAGTTTTTGCCGCTTGTAAATCAGTGGTGGCATAGGGTTAGGTCGTGACGCAAGGTTTCGTGTCGGTTCAGCACCACCGGTGCAGTTCGCGTAGCTCTCCGCACCCTATGTCCTTGCCACCCGTACAACTTCCCCGTATATTTGCGCCACGTTTCAGGTGTTCCCCCGCACATCATGTGTCCGGGAATGAAACGGGAAGTCGGTGCGTTGGCCCCTCGGGTCCAACAATTCCGACGCTGCCCCCGCAACGGTAGGCGGTGAAAAGGGCTGACCATCATGCCACTGCGCAAACGCGTGGGAAGGCGGTCAGCCTGGGGTTTTGGCCCCACACCGCGAGCCCGGAGACCGGCCTGTCACTGTCACGCCAGTACTGCGGAGGGCAGCGCGCGGGCCGATGAACACCCCTGGTGCCAATCCGTCCTCTCTCCCTTCCTGCTGGTTTTTACCCAAACCATCATGCGCGGGTGAGCGCAGAGGAAAAACCATGCACACCAGGACCATTCTTGCCGCCGCTATCGCTGGCGGTATCGCCGTTTCTGCCCAGGCCGAACAGACCCTGGAGCCCATCGTGGTCACCGCCACACGCACCGCCCAGACGGTAGACCAAACCCTGGCCTCGGTCACAGTGATCGAGCGTGAGGAGATCGAGCGGCTGCAACCGGCCCAGCTCTCCGACCTGCTCCAACACCGCGCCGGGCTGCACTTTGCCAGCAATGGCCCGTTCGGCAAGCAGAGCAGCCTGTTTATGCGCGGTACCAACTCCAGCCATACCGTGTTGCTGATCGATGGGGTACGTGTCAGCTCGGCCACCTTAGGTGGGGCCAGTTGGGAACTGCTCCCTGTATCGGAGATCGAGCGTATCGAGATCGTACGCGGGCCACGTACCAGCATCTACGGTGCCGACGCCATCGGTGGTGTCGTGCAGATCTTCACCCGACAGGGCAGCGAGGGGCCGCCTCGCAGCAATGCGCATATTCGCCTTGGCAGCTTCAACACCCGCGAAGTCGCAGCCGGCTT
>SLDE01000022.1 GCA_007125455.1 Ectothiorhodospiraceae bacterium | reverse complement strand
ATGTTGCCGGTGGGTACGTCCAGGTGGTAGAGGTTGGCGAGGATGATCTGCATCGGGCTGCCCTTGGCACCGACTACCAGGTCGATCCCTTCGGCATCGCCCCCGAGGCGATCCTGCAATTGGCTGCCCAGCAGTAGCAATAGGGTGATGGTGGCCATGCCCAGGCTGAGCAGCAGCAGGTTGAGGCCGGTGTTGAGCGGCTGCGCACGCAGCCAGGAGAGGCTGAGACGAAACAGGTTCATGGCTGGTCTCCGAGGATCAGACGGTGTTTGAAGGCGGACTTGACCCGTTGGTCGTGGGTGGCGATCACCAGGGTGGCCTCGCAGGCGGCAGCCTGCTCCTTGAGTAGGGTGAGTACTTGCTCACAGTGGGCGTCGTCCAGGTTGGCGGTGGGTTCGTCGGCCAGTAGTACCGTGGGGCGGTTGAGCACGGCCCGCGCCAGGGTGACTCGCTGCAATTGCCCCTGGCTGAGCTGTTCGGGGCGGCGCTTGAGCAGCCCTTCCAGGCCCAGTTGGCCCAGTACCGCCTCGATGCGCGCCAGCTCTTGGGGCAGCTCGGCCAGGTATTGGGCCAGGCGCAGGTTGTCGGCTACGCTGAGGTGGCCCAGCAGGTGGGGGCGTTGGAAGACGATGCCGATGTGGCGGGCGCGAAAGCGGTCCATGTCCGGGCCGTTCAGGGCGCTGATCTCCTCGCCGTTGATGCTGATCCGGCCGCGCTCGGGGCGCAGTAGCCCGGCGAGCAGGTGCAGCAGGGTGGTCTTACCACTGCCGGAGGGGCCCAACAGCAGCCAGTGTTCGCCCTTTTGGGCCTGCCAGTCAGGCAGGGCCAGGGTGGTCTCGGCGTCGTAACGATGGTGCAGGTCTTCGACATGGATCATGGTATCGGTCCTGGCGTTGAGATGTTTATGGGTGGATGAGTCAGTGTCTTTGCCACAGGCGGCTTATCGGGCTGAGGAAAAACAGCACGGCGGCGCTCAGGGCGATGGCCGGGCCGGCGGGCAGGTCCCAGCTAAGGGAGCCGTATAGCCCGCCACCTACGGCGAGCATGCCGATCACTCCGGCCAGCACGGCCATCTGCTCCGGGGTGTGGACGAAGCGCCTGGCGGTGGCGGCGGGGATGATCAGTAGGGCGGTGATCAGCAGGATCCCCACCACCTGGATGGCGGCGGCGATCACTAGCGCCAGCAATAGCACAAACAGTACCCGGGTGCGTCGGGTGGCGACCCCTTCCACCTCGGCCAGCTCTTCGTGTACGGTGGTGGCCAGCAGGGGGCGCCACAGCCATAGCAGGGCGAGCAGGGCAAACAGGCAGACCCCGGCGATCCAGCCCAGCTCGGACCAGCCCACCGCGAGGATGTCGCCAAACAGGTAGCCCATGAGGTCCACCCGCACGGTGTCGGCCAGGGAGATCGCCACCAGCCCCAGCGCCAGGGCGCTGTGGGAGAGGATCCCCAGCAGGGTATCGGTGGCCAGTTGGCGCTGGCTTTGCAGCAGCACCAGCCCCAGTGCCAGCAGCACACAGACCAGCGCGATGGCCAGGTTCATGTTCAGTTGCAGCAATACCCCGGCACTGACCCCAAGCAACGCGGAGTGGGCCAGGGTGTCGCCGAAGTAGGCCATGCGCCGCCACACCACGAAGGTGCCCAGCGGTCCGGTGATCAGTGCCACCGCCAGCCCGGCGAGCAGGGCACGCAGCATGAACTCATCCATGGTTGTTTTCTCCCGGTTGGCCCAGTTGGCACAGGTCGCAGCCCTTGCGCGGCTCGCTGTGGCAGTGGCCATGATGGCTGTAGGGGGCGAGGCGGGTATCGCTGCTGATCAGTTGTTGGTAGCCGGGCAGGGCATCTGCGCGTTGTGGCTTGCCGGTGCAGCAGATCTGCTGGTCGAGGCAGAACACCCGGTTGCTGCGCGCCATCACCAGGTGCAGGTCGTGGGAGACCATCAGCACGCCGCAGTCATTCTCGTCGCGCAGCTGGGCGAAGAGGTCATAAAGCTCGCCCTGGCTGTGTACATCCACCCCCTGGGTGGGTTCGTCCAGCACCAGCAGTTGTGGGCGGCGCAGCAGGGCGCGCGCGAGCAGGATCCGTTGGGTCTCACCACCGGAAAGGGTGCACAACTGGGCATCCAGTAGGCCACTGGCTCCGACCTGGGCCAGCGCTGCCTCCAGCCTGGTGCGCTCGAAACGCTCGGTGAGGGTGAGAAAGCGCCGTACTGTCAGCGGCAGGACCGGATCAATATGTAGCCGCTGGGGCACGTAGCCTATCCGCAGCCCCTTGCGTCGCCATACCTCGCCGTGGGAAGGGGCTTGCAGGCCGAGCATGATGCGCACCAGCGAGGACTTGCCGGCGCCGTTGGGGCCGATCAGGGTGACGATCTCGCCCTGGTGCACCGCCAGTTCGACCCGCTCAAGGATCATCCGTGCGCCGTAGTGCAGGGTGAGCCCGGATACGCTGACCAGCGCCTCAGCCATGCTCGCCCCGCTGGCACTCGGCGCACAGGCCGCTGATCTCCACGGTCTGTTGCCGACAGGCAAAGCCCGCCGCCTCGGCCTGGCGAGAGAGCTGTTCGCTGATCGCCTCGCACTCCAGCTCCGCCACCCGACGGCATTGCTGGCAGACCAGGAACTGGCTGGCGTGGGGGTGCTCCGGGTGGTTGCAGCCGGTATAGGCGTTGAGGCTCTCGATGCGGTGGATCAGGGCGTTTTCCTGCAGAAACTCCAGCGCCCGGTAAACGGTGGGCGGGGCCGCCTTGTGGCCGAGTTCGTGCATCTTTTCCAGGAGATCGTAAGCGCCGATGGGGCGGTGTTCCTGCCAGATCAATTCCAGCACCTGTTGGCGCTGGGCGGTGAGTCGTGTGCCGTTACGCTCGCAAACCACCTTGGCATTGGCTAGCGCCTGGCGGATGCAGACCTGATGATCGTGCTGACTGGGAAGAAAGGCTGGCTTGCCCATGGGAGCGCTCCGGTAAAATAACCGTTATACTATAACATCTTTGACAATAAAATCACCGCAGCGACATCGAGCTCGCTGGGGCTATTAGAGGAATTTGAGTCTATGTACGGTACTAACAGGCCTTTCAACTCCCTCACCGCTGCCTGGCGGGCCCTTGTGGCACTGCTGTTGCTGTCGGGTCTATCGCTCGCCCATGCCCAGCCCCCGCGGGTGGTGGTCAGTATCGCCCCGCTGCATTCGCTGGTGGCCGGTGTGATGGATGGGGTGGGCGAGCCGCAGCTGTTGATCGCCGCCAATGCCTCGCCCCACGCCTACTCCCTGCGGCCCTCCGAGGCCCGTGCCCTGAGCCGGGCCGAGTTGGTGATTTGGGTGGGTGAGGCACTGGAAAATATGCTGGTGCAGCCGCTCCACTCCCTGGCGGGACAGGCACGGGTGCTCAGCCTTGCTGAGGCCGAGGGGATCTGGTTGTTGCCATTGCGCGAGGGCGGGGTGTGGGATGCCCACGACCACGCTAGCCATGCGAGCCATGGCACCGAGCAAGCGCACGGCCATCAGCCGCATGGGCGCGATCATCATGGCAAGGGGCACGACCACGCGAAGAAACATGACCATGAGCCGCACGGTCATGCCAAGAAACATGACCATGCTCGCCACGCGCATGGCAAGCAGCATGGTGAAGGACATCACGACCATAGTGACCACAGCGCCGGGCATGGTGAGGCCGTGGATGCCCACCTCTGGCTGGCACCGCGCAACGCCAGCCGTATCGTTGCGCTGGTGGCCGATGAGCTGGCGGCGCTTGATCCGGCCAACGCCGCGCGCTATCACCACAATGCCGAGCAGATGGGCAAGCGCATCACCCAGCTGGAGCGGGCGTTGACCGAACAGCTGGCTCCGCTACAGGGCCGCCCCTATGTGGTCTTTCACGACGCCTACCGCTACTTCGAAGACAGCTTTGGTCTGACCCCGGCCGGTTCGATTACCGTCAGCCCGGAGCAAAGCCCCGGTGCGCGGCGCATCCGCGAGATCCGCCAGACCATCGCCGAGCGCGGGGCCGAGTGTGTCTTCAGCGAACCGCAGTTTCGACCAGCCATTGTCAAGGTGGTGATCGAGGGCAGTGGTGCCCGTGCCGGGGAGCTGGACCCCCTGGGCGCGGCCATTCCCCCGGGGCCGGATCATTGGTTTGATTTGATGGTCGCGTTGGGGCAGGGCTTGGTGGGCTGTATGCAGAGTGACTAGGCAAGCAAATCAAGGTTGGTTAGGATCAGCACGGGGAAGTTTGTTGACAGGGAGGCATAATGAATCACGATCAAAACTTCAAAAACCTGATCCTGGACTACCCGCGCCAAGCCCTGGAGTTATTTGCACAGGATGAAGCGGCCTCGCTGGGAGCTGATGCGCGAATTTTGCCGATTCGACAGGAGCAGCTTAAGGCACGTTTAGGTGACCGGTTCCGGGAACTGGATGTGCCCTTGTTGATCGAATGGCCTGATGGACGCCGTGAGGCGATTCTTTTTGCCCTGGAAGAAGAGAGCGATCCTCGCCGCTTCTCGATTCATCGCTTGGCGCATTATTGCCTGGACCTCTCTGAACTTTATGCAACCGAGCGTGTTGTCCCTGTCGTGATCTTTCTGCAGCAGGGCAGGGTTAAGGCTAATCTCCTTTTGGGCGGGGAAAGACACAGTTATTTGCGGTTTGACTATCTAAGCTGCATGTTACCCACGTTGCCCTATGAGCAGTACATGGGTAGTGACAACATCGTTGCACGTTTGAATTTGCCTAATATGCAGCACCCCGACACACGGCGGGTGGAGGTATATGCCCATGCTGTTCGTGGTTTGTTTGACCTTGAACCACACCCGGAAAAGCAGTTGAAATACCTGGATTTCATCGACATCTATAGCAACTTGAATGACAATGAGCGCAAACGCTACGAGCTGGAATATCAAGAGGAGGCCGAGTTCATGAGTACCTTTGCTGAACGTTTCAGGCAAGAAGGTGTACAGCAGGGCATGCAGCAGGGCATGCAGCAGGGCATGCTGCAGGGCATGCGGGAGGGCGAGGCACGCCTTCTTGCCAGGCTGCTTTCTCGCAAATTTGGACGAATCCCGGATGACATTCAGAGAAAGATCGAATGTGCGGATGAGGCCATGCTATTGGCGTGGTCCGATCGGGTGCTTACTGCGACCAGCCTTGAAGAAGTGGTTCATTAACCGGCTGTTGTTGTCTATAGGGCAGTTCTAATTATTCTGAGTGCGTCAGATTAGGCTCTCAAACCTGTGCTCTCAAGGCGCAAATCGCACGTAATAGCCCGCTATTGCGAACGCCGCCATGGGTGGCGGTGCTAGATTGCGTCAGGAACTGGCCATCGCAATAGCGATTTGGTAAATTTGGGCTTTACTCGCTGTGAGCTCCGCTTTTTCGCCTCCTCTCGTTGCCTGCGCCCCTGTTGGCATCATCTGCAACAGCAATCCTGATGTATTGTGAAAATGACTTGCCCTTGTGTCGGCTTGGGTCTAGCATGGTGAGTAATCAATTGCTTTGTGGGTCTTATGCGTAAATCGGGTGAAGAACGGCAGGAAGAGATCATTCAGGCGGTACT
>SLDE01000023.1 GCA_007125455.1 Ectothiorhodospiraceae bacterium | reverse complement strand
GGGCCTTTGGTGCGCTATACAGTGGCATGCTGTGGGACAGCCCCGCAGGCCCGCTGATCGCCTATCTTATCGCCGGGACCATGGCCTTGCTGGCCACCGCGATCGGCTGGCGCTGGTTGCGTCAGTAAGGAGGCGGCGGGAAAAGGCGGGCTGATATGCCCAAGGTGCGCTGCGCACACCAATCCTTGGCGTGGCGCTCGCGTTTTTTGGTCTATTTCAGCTGTTGCAGCATGAAGCGTGTCGCACGCGCAATGGCATCCTTGCTGGCCAGATCATCGGCGAAGCTGCGTACCGAGGGGTCGCGGAAGTCGAAGCCACGCCCCACACCGGGATAGATCACCAGTTGGGCGGGGCGCTCGCGCTCACGCAGGGCGTTGACCGCCATCTCGATCCCACGGCGGCGCTGGTATTGCTCGTTCTCACCGATGAATATCAGCGTTGGCAAGGTCAGCTCATTGGCCTCGTTGGCGTAGCGATAGACCTGCATCGGCTCGGGGGCGTTGGGGTCCTGCATGTGAGGGTAGTAGCTCACGTAGCAGGCCAGGCCATTGCCCTGGCGCTGTTGGCTAACCGCCAATTTGAGGCTGTAGTAGCCGCCACGGGTATGGGAGTAGGCGCAGGCTTGAGCGCTGCTGATGTCGCGGCGCGCCAGCAGGACATCCAGCCCGGCATTAAGGTCATCTTCCAGCGCGTAGTCGTGCTCGATGGGGAATTTCTCGATGAAGCGCCCTTCGTAGAGATCCGGGGCGAAGACCACAAAGCCGCGCGCGGCCAAGCGCTTGGCGTGCAGGCTGACCAGATCGTCCACCCCTCGGCGACCGTGTACGAATAACACCGCCGGGTATTTGCGCCGGTTGTCGGGACGGGCCACCAGTACCGGCACCTCTACATCACCGCTCATGTAGGATTCGCGACTGCTACGCACCGCCAGGTTGACCGGGGTCTCCAGGGTGCCGTGCTGCCACCAATCATCGTCCCACCAGTCGTGGCTGTCGGCTGCGTAAAGCTGGCCGCCAGCCAGCAGTAGGGCGCCAATGGACAGGGTTTGAATGAACTTTTTCATTGTGACTCCTCCGGGGGGAATTTTCTTTCATGCATTCTATTATTGGGATACATTGCCCCAATAATTCCAACCATAGCATGTGAGCCTAATGGAAGCGAAACAGCCCCTCGATTACCTCAACCCGGCGTTTTGGCTGGAGTTGGTTCAGCAGCCGATCTTTTGGTGGCAGCTCGCGGTGGTCGCACTGGCGCTGTTGGGGGCATGGCTGGTAGAGCGGCTGGTGCGCGGCTACCTGCAGCCAGAGGGGGAGGTGACCGGCCACCGGCTACGGCGCTTCACCATGAGCAGCTTGCGCCGGGTATTGTTCCCCTTCGTCATGTTGATGTGGGTATTGGTGGGGCGTGCCATCCTGGAGGGCATGGGTCAGCCGACCTTGCTGCTGAATGTGGCGGTACCCCTGCTGCTCTCACTGGCGGCGATACGTTTTCTGGTGTTTGGCCTGCGCAAGGCCTTTCCCACCTCGCCCGCCCTGAAGGCCTGGGAGGGGATCATCAGCTCGCTGATCTGGGGGATGTTCGCCCTGCACCTGCTGGGCTGGCTCAAGCCGGTGCTGGCGGCGATGGATGCGATGGCCTTGAGTGTGGGCGAAGCGCGGATCTCGCTGCTCTCGGCCCTGGAGTTGATGCTGTTGATCGCCTTGCTGCTGGGGGTGGCCTTTTGGATCTCGGGCTCACTGGAGCGACGCCTACAGGCCTCCGGCCATGTGACACCGGCGCTGCAGGTGGCGTTGTCCAAGTTCAGCAAGGTCTTTTTGATCACCATCGCCTTTTTGCTGGCGCTCAATGCGGTGGGGATCGACCTCACCACCCTGACGGTGTTTGGTGGGGCACTGGGTGTGGGCCTGGGTTTTGGTCTGCAGCGTATTGCCAGCAACTTCATCAGCGGCTTTATCCTGGTGCTGGATCGCTCCATCAAGCCGGGGGATGTGATCAGTATCGGCGGTCAGATGGGCTGGGTTGAGGCACTGCGGGCCCGTTATGTGGTGGTGCGTACCCGCGACGGGGTGGAGACGTTGGTGCCCAATGAAAACCTGGTCACCTCTGAGGTGATCAACTGGAGCTATTCTGATCC
The DNA here is from genome assembly GCA_007125455.1 of Ectothiorhodospiraceae bacterium. Taxonomy (GTDB): domain Bacteria; phylum Pseudomonadota; class Gammaproteobacteria; order Thiohalomonadales; family Thiohalomonadaceae; genus SLDE01. Next base: position 16,094 of record SLDE01000023.1, on the reverse strand, counting down.
CAATGTGCGGGTAAAGATCCCGGTGTCGATCAGCTACGACGATGATCCCGAACAGGCCATCGCCATCATGCAGCAGATCGCCGAACAGAACGATCGTGTGCTGGCCGATCCGGTACCCTCGGTGCGTCTGATGGAGTTCGGCGACAACGGGATCCACCTGGAGATGCGGGTGTGGGTCAACGACCCTGAACTGGGGCTGGGTAGCGTGCGCTCGACCTTGAACCTGGCGATCTGGCGCGCCTTCAAAGAGGCCGAGATCACGATCCCCTACCCGCAGCGAGATGTGTACATCAAGTCGACACCTCAGCCGTAGGCTTGATGCTCGTTATATAGGGCTTAGCGGGGCCCCGTGTGTCATTTATGTAACATTTGTTTTGAAGCCTGGCTGGCTAGTAGTCTCAGGAGCGATCCTAGGGGAAAATATTCGCAACCCCCTTGACGCCAACCGGATAGGTGGCGATAATTTGTGACACAGTTCAAGTTACGCTTGTAGGGATATCGGGCGCAGTCAGCAGATACCCTCTGGCAGACACAGTAAAAAGGAGTTTCAATAATGCTTACCACCATCACACCTCTTCGCGGAATGGCTTCCCTGCTGGTAGTCGGGCTACTGAGTTTTTCCACCTTACCGGTCATTGCCAGCAACGCTCCAGAGCGTGCAACGACCGCCCAAGAGGCCGCGCAACGCGCCATTATCAACAACCCCGAGGTGCAGGCAAAATGGCACGCCTTCCTTGCCTCGGCCGATGAGCAGCGCGTCTATTCCAGCGGCTATCTGCCCAGTGTCGATATCGAAGGGCGCGCCGGGCGCCAGTATGACCACGACCCGGACCCCACCGACGACTACAACTTCACCACCGCCACGCTACAGCTGACCCAAATGCTCTACGACGGGTTTTTTACCCGCAATATGGTGCGTCAGTTTGAGCACGCTAAGTTGGTGCGTTACTACGAGTTGATCGAAAGCGCCCAAACCGTGGCCTACGAGGCAGTGCGTGCCTTTGAAGATGTGCAGCGTCAGCGTGAGCTGGTGCGACTGGCCCACGACAACTATCGCGAGCACCTGGAGGTGCATGACCAGATCGAACGCCGTGTCGAGGCGGGGGTAGGTCGCGTGGTCGACCTGGAACAGATCGGCGGTCGTCTGGCCCTGGCAGAGTCCAATCTGAATGTTGAGGTCTCCAACCTGCACGATGTTTCCGCGCGTTATCTGCGTGTGGTCGGTGAGCTGCCAGCTGAAAACCTGCTGCCGATGCCGCTCCTCGATGAGGGGATCCCGGACAATGTCCGCGATGCGCTTTACACTGCTTACGAGACACATCCGGCCTTCCATGCCTCGATCGAGAACATCACCTCCACCCAGTACCTGCAAAGGCGTGATCGTTCCGAGTATCACCCCCAGGTACATCTGCGGGTGCGCAACAGTTGGCACAACAACATCGACAATATCGACGGTCGACGCCAGGCGGCGGTTATCGAGTTGGGTTTGCAGTACAACCTCTATGCCGGGGGGCGCACCTCGGCATTGTCGCGCAAAAACACCAATCTAATCTACGAGGCCCATGACCGCCGGGATATCGTCTGCCAAAACATCCGTCAGGAGCTATCGATTGCCTGGAGTGATGTGCAGCGCCTAGGCGAGCGCTTGCGTTACCTGGAGACCCATCGCAACGCTACCGATCGGGTGCGTGTTGCTTACCGTCAGCAATTCGACATTGGAGAGCGCAACCTGCTCGACATGCTGGATGTGGAAAACGAATACTTCGAGGCGAGCCGCGCCGTGGCCAATGCCGAACGCGACCTGAGTATTGCCTTTGCCCGTACCCAGGCGGGTATGGGGAATCTGTTGCAGGCGATGGATATCGCCCGTGAGGGGCTGCCTTCTCTGGGTGATCTGGGTGCCGATCCGGTAGAGATCCATCCAGAATGGATCTGTCCTGCCGACGCACCGGAATACGTACAGATGGCCTCATTGACCGATGTGGACTTTGATCCACGTCCGGTGCCGATGCCCCCCATGGAGGTGGTGACCCTGGATGCGGCGGTATTGTTCGACTTTGACCGCCATGAGCTGCGCCCCGAAATGCATGACTCCCTCAATCAACTGGTCGAGCGGATTATCAGCAGCGCGGACATCGTTGGGATCGAGGTGGTGGGCCATACCGATGGAGTGGGTAGCCCCGCCTATAATATGGCCTTGTCACAGCGCCGCGCCGATTCTGTTCGCCAATACATGGTCGAGCAGGGGGTGCCCACTGAGCAGATCACGGCGCGGGGCATGGGGCTGGAGATGCCTATTGCCAGCAATGCCACCCGTGAGGGACGCCAGCAAAACCGCCGTGTGGAGATCCTGATTGAGTTAAAAGAGTGACGTTCACTCGCCTGTCATGGTAGCGGGCTGCCCTCAATATAGGGGGGCAGCCTGTATGTTGTTAAACCGCGTATATGGATGAAGGACTGGCGCAAGCCTATGGAAGATGAACACCCACCGGTAGAAAAAACGGAGGCTACCGAAAAGCACAGTACCCCCCCCCCATCCGACAGCCTCTTGCAGGCATTGCTGTTGCTGGCCCGTTCCCATGGTGTCTCCACCACGGCTGACGCGCTACTGTCGGGTTTGCCGCTGGAAGGTGGCCGACTCTCTCCCTCTCTGTTTTCCCGTGCCGCCCGTCGCGTGGGCTTGACCAGCACCCTGGTGGAGCAACCACTGACTCAGTGCAACCCGGAGTTGTTACCGGCGATCTTGCTGCTTGATGACAATGAGGCGGCGATGCTGGTGGGGGTGGACAAGGCTCAGGGCGAAGCCCAGGTAGTCTTTCCGATCCTGGGGGATGCGGTGGTGGACATCCCGCTGGCACGACTGGAGCAGCGTTATACCGGCTGGGTCATCTATGCGCGGCCACAGTTCCGCTTTGATGCCCGCACCGAAGAGGTGGCCAAGGAACGTGAGCGGCACTGGTTTTGGGGTGTCGTGGCGGATAATCGCCGTGTCTATCGGGATATCTTGCTGGCGGCGGTGTTGATCAATCTCTTTGCCGTGGCGATGCCGCTGTATGTACTCAATGTCTACGACCGCGTGGTTCCCAATCACGCCCTGGAGACCCTGTGGGTACTCACCGCCGGGATCATCGTGGTATTGGTGGCCGAGTTGATCCTGCGGGTGATGCGGGGTTACTTTGTTGATCTGGCCGCCAGCCGAACCGACGTGCGTGTGTCTGCCAATCTGATGGAGCATGTGATGGGGATGCGTATGGAGGCGCGCCCACCATCGGCGGGTTCCTTTGCCTCCAATCTGGGTGCCTTTGAGTCGGTGCGCAGCTTCATTGGCTCGGCGACGGTGATCTCCTTCGTCGACCTGCCCTTCGTGCTGCTGTTTATCGCGGTGATTGCCTATATCGCGCTGCCGCTTGCGGTGCCGGTGATCATCGGTGCCCTGGTGGTGCTGCTGTATGCCATGACGGTGCAGCGGCGTATGCATGATTTGGCCAAGACCACCCACCGCGCTGCCGCACGGCGCAATGCCTCGCTGGTAGAAAGCCTGGTGGGGATCGAGTCGATCAAAAGCTTTAATGCCGAGGGGCGGGTACAGCGGATCTGGGAAAACGCCACCGCCTTTCTGGCGCGCAAGTCTGCCCAGCAGCGCCTGCTCTCCACCTCGGTCACCTCGGTTGCCACCTGGGGGCAGCATACCGTAGCGGTGGCGGTGATCCTCGGTGGTGTCTACCTGATCGTTGCGGGGCAGCTCAGTCATGGTGGGCTGATCGCCTGCTACCTGCTCTCTTCCCGTGCGATGGCCCCGATCAGTCGCGCCGCCAGTCTGCTAACCCAATACCATCAGGCCGAAACCGCGCTCAATACCCTGGATCGAGTGATGGAAAAGCCAGTAGAGCGTGGCGAGGAGAGTAGCTTTATCAGCCGCCCGGCGTTTCAGGGGGCGATCGAGTTCAAGTCGGTCAGCTTTCGTTATCCTGGTGAGGAGCGCACCGCGCTGCATGATGTCTCGTTTCGCATCGAAGCGGGGGAACATGTGGCGATCCTGGGGCGGATCGGTTCCGGTAAGACCACGGTGGAGCGGCTTATCCTCGGGCTCTATCAGCCCAGTGATGGCGGTATCCTGATCGATGGCATCGACTCACGACAGCTGGACCCTGCCGAATTGCGCCGCAATATCGGCTATGTGCCGCAGGATGTCACCCTGTTCTATGGCAGCCTGCGTGATAATATTGTCATCGGCGCACCGATGGCCGATGACGAGACCGTGCTCAAGGCGGTCAACGCCAGTGGCCTGAATCGTTTTATCGATTCCCACCCGCGGGGTCTGTCGATGCAGGTGGGCGAGCGGGGTGAGTCCCTCTCTGGTGGACAGCGCCAGAGTGTGGCCATTGCCCGTGCGGTGATCAATGATGCCCCCATCATGTTGCTGGATGAGCCCACCGGCTCGATGGATCACTCCACCGAGGAAGAGACCAAGGCCCGTTTGGCACAGATCGCCGAGGGGAAGACCATGATCGTGGTTACCCACCGCACCTCACTGCTGGAGCTGGTGGATCGCATCATCATCCTCGATGCCGGTCGGGTCGTCGCTGATGGGCCCAAGGAGCAGGTGATCAGTGCGCTACGCCATGGGCGCATAGGGAAGTCTTCATCATGAAATACGATCCAGCGACCCAAGAGGGGTTCAAGCGCGTCGGCAAGCTCAGCCGCAAGGCGGGCAAGGTGGGGACGCCGTGGCTTGAAAAGCTGTTTGGCCGTTGGTTGGGCAGCTCTCAGCATGACAGTAGCCAGTGGGGCAACGATGCCGACTGGGCCCGTATTCAGCAACAGCCGATCCGTGCCCGTATGCTGCTATACGCTGTTGCGGTGAGCCTGGTTGCACTGCTGGTTTGGGCCGCCTATGCCGAATTGGACGAAATCACCCGCGGTAGCGGACGTGTTATCCCCGCCTCACAGCTGCAGGTGATCCAGTCGGTGGATGGCGGTGTGGTACAGGAGATCCTGGTCAAGGAGGGGCAGGTGGTGAGGGAAGGCGAGGTCTTGATGCGGGTCGACCCCACGCGCTTCATTTCCAATCTGCGTGAGAACCATGCCCGATACCTCGCACTGCTTGCCCGTGCTGCCCGTTTGGAGGCCCTGGTCGAAGGGCATGAGTTTGTTGCTCCGCAGGAGGTCAGGGATGAGGCACCGGCGGTCATCGAACACGAACGTCGCCATTATCAGTCCCTGTTGGAAGAACGGGAATCACAAATCTCCATAGCGCGCGAGCAACGGGAACAACGTCTGCAAGAATTGAATGAGATCCAAGCGCGGCTGATCCAGGCAACCCGTAGCTACGATCTTGGCAGCCGAGAGCTGGAATTGACCCGGCCATTGCTCGGCACCGGGGCGATCTCCGAGGTCGAGGTGCTACGCTTGGAGCGCGATGTCTCGCGGGCGTTAGGCGATCGGGATCAAGCCAGGGCCCAGATATCACGAGTCCGCTCTGCCATCCAGGAAGCGGAGCAGAAGATCGAAGATATCCGCCATGGCTTCAACAACCGTCTGCGTAATGAGCTTTCCGCCACCCTGACGGAGCTGGCTACCCTGACCGAGGGCAGTGTCGGCCTACGCGATCGGGTGACACATGCGGAGATCCGCGCCCCGGTGAGCGGTACCATTCAGCGCCTCAACGTCACCACCCGTGGTGCGGTGGTGCAGCCAGGCCGTGAGGTCATTGAGCTGGTGCCCATGGATGACCAGTTGATGGTGGAGGCGAAGATATCGCCACGGGATATCGCCTTTTTGCGCCCGGGCCAGCGGGCAGTGGTCAAGCTCACTGCCTACGATTTTGCCATCTACGGCGGGCTGGAGGCCGAGGTAGAGCATATCAGCGCCGACGCGATCACCGATGAGCGTGGCGATAGCTACTACCTGGTGCGGGTCCGTACCGAAGATACCGGTTTTGGTGAAGATAATCCGGTCATCCCCGGCATGATGGCGCAGGTGGATATCATGACCGGGAAAAAGACCCTGCTGGAATATATCCTCAAGCCGGTGCTACGCGCCAAGGCGAATGCGCTGACTGAGCGCTAAAAACATTAGGAGGAGTGACATTGGAACAAGCGATCTTCGTTAGCCCACGCAGCGAGCCACATGCCCGCTGGGTTGAGGCATTTGGGGAACTGCGGCTGATCAGTGAGTTGCCAGGGCTGGACGAACTTGAGGGAAAGACCGTCTGGCTGAGCACCGATTTGCCCGCTTGGTCACAAGCCCTGGAGCAGTTAGCCCAGGCGGGTGTTCGGGTGGTTGTGCTCTCGTTGACACCGGGGGTGGCTGAGGCTGCGCGAGCGCTTGATCTCGGTGCCCGTGGCTACGCCCACGCCTATTGCGCCCCGGTACTGCTGCAGCAGATCGCCTCGGTGGTGGCGCAGGGTGGGCACTGGGTGGGCAGTGAGCTGATGAAGCAGTTGGTGGTTGCCGCCAGTAAGCTGCCCGCCACCGAGCCGGTAGAGGATCGCAGCCTGCTGATGGCTGCCCTGACCACGAGAGAGCAGGAGGTAGCCAATGCCGTGGTGGAGGGTAAGAGCAACAAAGAGATCGCCCGCGCCCTTGATATTACCGAGCGCACGGTAAAGGCCCATCTGGCTGCGGTCTTCAAAAAGCTGAATGTACGAGATCGCCTCCATCTGGCGCTGCGCTTGGCTGCCACCACTACCGACAAGCTCCCCTTATAGGGCACAACTAAGTATTCGTGAGTACGGATTGGAGTGCCCAATCTGACGCAGCCAGAATAATTTGGAGCGCCCTGGAGTGAACCTGTCCATCAGTCCAATAGTGTCCCCCTCATCCCTGTTATACATTGAAGGCATAGCGACGAGGGTTCGCCGCTTGGAAAGACAACGAATCGATTGCAGTGCCGGCCCTGTCCGGTAACAGATAAGGAGCACGATCATGAGTACCCCAATTGCTGAAGTTCTTGCCGTTCGCGGTGAAGCCTTTGCCCGCGATGCCGATGGCAATATGCGCGCACTGAAAGAGGGTGATACCCTCAACGCTGGAGAGGTCGTGGTGACCCAGGGCGGTGCCAGCGTCGAGCTGGATTTCGGTAATGGCGAGACCATGATGGTCAGCGAAAACCAGAGCGTGGTCATGAACAGTGAACTGGCCAGCGCCATGGTGCCTGAACTCGCCGATGGTGAGGTGATGGATCCGACCCTGGCCAGCGTGTTGGCTGCACTGGAGGGCGATGGTGATTTACTTGACGAGTTGGATGCCACAGCAGCCGGTGCCGGTGGTGGTGAAGGTGGCGAAGGCGGCGGTTTCGTCAGCCTGTTGCGTGTGAACGAGACGGTCGATGGCGTTGAACTAGGTCCACTGCCCGCAGCTACGGTAGCGAGTGCGCAGGCGCTGTTCAGCGAAGATGTATTGCCGACGGAAGAGGATGACTTGCTGACAATCGTCGACGATAATGATGACGATACTATTGTTAGTGACGACGACGACATCATCGGTGACGACGACGATGACACCATCGGTGACGACAACGATGACACCATCGGTGATGACGACGATGACACCATCGGTGATGACGACGATGACACCATCGGTGACGACGACGATGACACCATCGGTGACGACGACGATGACACCATCGGTGATGACGACGATGACACCATCGGTGATGACGACGATGACACCATCGGTGATGACGACGATGATGACGGTTCCGATGATGGTGGTAGCCGTTCGGGTCTGGGTGATGGCACTAACCCTGGTCAGGGTAGTGATAACAACAATGCCGGTGGTACGCCAGGTGGTGACGGTACGGATAACCCCAACCAGAGTGGTGACGGTGATCAGGGGGGTGGCTCCGGTGGTAACCAGGGCGGCAACTCTGGTGGCAACAACCAGAACAATGGCCACGGCAATGGTGACCAAGATGCTCCGGGCAACTCTGGTGGCAATAATAATGCGCAGAACTCAGATGAGTTTGCAGATCAGGGCAATAGTGGAGTTGGCTTCACGCAGTTTATCGATATCGATACCCCTGATATCGAGTAATCCGGTGCAAGTCATGTGAGCTAAAACGCACCTACCCTTCGGGGTAGGTGCTTTTTTCGTTTAAGGGGAGTGCTTATGTATGTGAAACGCGATGCCGAGGGTCATTTGGAGGCCGTCAGCAAGGTGGTTGTTGAGGGCTTTGATGAACAACTTGATGATGATAGTCAAGAAATTAAGGCTTTTCTTGAGCAGCAGCAAAGCGGTAGGGATGCCCTGGCGGCCACGGATACTGAGTTGGTTCGCGTGTTGGAAGACCTTATCGACCTGCTGGTGGACAAGGATGTGATCCACTTTACCGACCTACCGGCCCCGGCCCAGCGCAAGCTGCTGCAGCGGCGTGATACCCGCGTGAGTATGCGTGAGGGCTTGAGGTTGTTGGATGATGAAAATGAGCCGGGTTTGCTCTGAAATTTCACAGTGATTTCTTTCTGTTTGGCTATACTTAACAATGAAGGTTGAGGTGTAGGGGAATTTAGCCGCAGCCAAACTTTCCAGGCGCTGGCCTGGGGCCAGAAGGTAACAAGGAGATGCAGCCATGAGTAGCCCGAGTATCCCAGTTGCCACCGTGACATCCATCGAAGGTGAAGTGCTCGCCCGTGATGCCGGTGGCAATACCCGTGTACTACAGCAAGGTGATGTGATCGGTGTCGGTGAGGAGGTAGTCACGTCGCCAGGGGGCCGAGTTAGCCTCGATATGCCCAATGGTGAGACTTTGAGTGTGGGCGATGGTCAGGCGGTGGCGATTACCGACCCAATGCTTGATCCGACCGTCGAGACAGTGCTCGCCGCGCTTGAGGGGGAAGGTGATCTCTTGGAGGCGCTCGATCCGGCCGCCGCTGGTGCTGGGGCAGGTGCCGGTGAAGGCGAGGGCGGTAGTGGCTTTGTCAGCCTGGAGCGGGTGGATGTGGCACCGGGTGAATCCCCTGAATACAGCTTCGCAGGTGCCGAGACCGAGACGGCGATCCTCAGTGAGGATGTTTTGCCCGCTGAGGAGCCCGCCCTGGTGGGGGATGACGATGACGAGCCAACCATCGGCGATGACGATGATGACGAGCCGCCCGTCGGCGATGACGACGATGATGAGCCGCCCGTCGGCGATGACGACGATGATGAGCCACCCGTCGGCGATGACGACGATGATGAGCCTCCCGTCGGCGATGACGATGATGACGAGCCACCTATCGGTGATGACGATGATGACGAACCACCCATCGGCGATGACGACGACGATGACGAGCCACCCATCGGTGATGACGACGACGACGATGACGAGCCACCCATCGGCGATGACGACGACGATGATGACGAGCCACCCATCGGCGATGATGATGACGACGATGGCAGCATCGACGCCACCATCCATGCCGGGTCCGGCGCTGGTTTTAATGCCTGGTTAGCGAACGGTAATCTCACCCAGTTCAATGCCATTCTGGTGGAGCATGATGATGGCTATGGGGTCGACCAGACCGGTGGCCCCGGCGCGCGAACCAACGGCGTGGATAACCATGAAATGCTGTTATTTGCACTCCATGACGATGCCGCCGAGATCAGTCTCACCATCAACGGCTTGGGCGATAGTGTCGGCGGGGAGATCTATTTCTTCGATGCTGATCGCAACGAACTTCATCGGATGACCATCGATGAGGCGGGGGACTACGGTTGGAGTACCGATGAGGGCAATATCGCCTATGTACTGGTTTCGGGTACGGCCTCGGAGAATCACGATGGTTTTTATGTACAGTTCGATGCCTGGTCCGATGTCTATTCTGAGTCCGCGAGTCTGTTGGGTGATACCTATGAGAGCGATACGGTGGTTGATGACCCCGACCTCGATATCGAGTAGTAACCAGTGTAGCGTCTCGAATAAAGGGCATATGTCAGAGGCTTGCACATGGCCCAAGACAAGGTGAAATCTGCCGTTCACGGCCTTCCCCCTTATTGGGTGGAAGGCTTTTTTTGTGCCTCTTTATGGCGTAAATAAAGCAGTAGGGCACTGAGGCTATGTTGGACAAAGTCGATTCGTACCTCGGCCTGTTCGTGTGCGCCACGGAATCCGCCCTGTGCAATGCGGGGGTTAGGCAGGAGGAGGCTGTTGGCCGGGCTGTACTGGTTTTCCAGGATATACTGCAGCGCGTGATTGATGGCCCCTGCTATCTGTTGCAATAGCGCGTTGTCATGATGGTGCGCCTCAAGCAGTTGGTAGGCGGCTGCCAGCCCTTCGCAGCGGGTTGCGGTGGGCGTGGTTCGGGGAGGACGATACCATCCGCCCACCCAGTCTGGATATGTCTCAGTACGGTGCTGGGTGGAGCAAATGGCTTGGGCGAGCCGTTTGGCATGGGCAATAAACTGTGGCGAGGGAGCGTGGTTCTGTAGCTCGTTGAGGCCATAGAGTAGCCAATGGTCGTGCTCCAGCTCATCAAGCGTTTTGTTTTGGTCGCGCACCTCAATGAGCCACTTGGCGGCGCGCTCTGCACCATCAAGCCACCGAGACTGGCCGTCGAGTTGGTAGAGACGCATTAGCCCAAGGATGGCCTCACCGGGGTAGTAGCCTGAGACCATTCGGCTTGGTGTGCCGCTGTAGTAGTTGAGTTTGTGGCAGGTAAATTGCCCCTGTTGATCCTGGTGGTCGAGGATCCATTGCGCCAGCCCCTGCATGGTCTTGAGGTGTTGGCGAACGCCCGTGGCCAGGGTGTGTTCCGCCAGGCAGATCAGCGCCAGGCCCTGGCCGCCGAGCTTCACCTCGCCCCCCTCCACCACACAGCAGGTCTCTTTGCCAGGCTCGTTGCTTGGGCGGATCGCTGCCAGCAGATAGTTCACCGCGCGACAGGCCGCCTTCAATAGTGCGGTATCACCGTTGTAGCGGTAGAGGTCCAGCATGGCCCAGGTGGTGCCCGCGTGACGCAGGATGTTGTACTCGGGGCTGCTGTGGTCAGCTTCAGGCTGGTAGCTATAGACAAAGCGCCCACTCGGGCCGGTGGCACGAGTCAGGTAGGCCCCGGCTTCGCTTGCCTGGTGTACAAGTCGCTCGTCCTCAAGGGGCTGGCGCATGGGATGTCCGCGATAGAGGGGGGAGACCACTTCGTGGTCGACATAGCCGCTTTGGACGCTAAAGCGCCATAGCGCGGTGCTGCGTCGCAATGGCTGTCTCCCCAACTGTCGGCCCGCCGGATGCTGGTGGTTGAGGTATTTGCGCAGCGTGGCCAGCCTGGGCTTGCCGTCACGGGTGACGAGCTGGTGGGTAACAAGTGCCTCGGGCAGGCAGATCAGTGCCGGCGTGTGCAGGGCCAGGCCAAACAGGCTGCGCGGCTTGAATCTCGGTGCTTGGCCCAGTTGATGTGGTTCTACCTGGTCGATGAGATCGACCCTTAGCTGAGTCGGTTGTCGCAGCCAGTTGCTGTGGCGAAGCGCGTCTAGTGCCGCGTTGAGGGCGGTGGTGATCCCCTGTCCTGTGCCCATGCCGGTGTCGTGAAAACCCTGACCATTGCTAAGGGTGAGGAGGAGGGTGCGTGCTTGCTCATCGGCGGCCAGGCTCGGTGGCGCTTCCCCTAGCTCGGGCCAGGTGTGCGACAAGCTGGCCTGTAGCCACGCCAGCAGCGTTTGCAGGTGCTCGCCTTCCAGGGCGCGGGAGGCCTCAAATAGCGCCCGGCTCTGCTGCTGTTCGACCACTTAGCGGATGGCCGGGCCGGTCATGCCGTCCATGCCCAGCTCGGGCAGGCAGGCCTTCTCTTGCTCGCTGCGCACCCCTTCGGCAATCACTACCAGGCCGATGGAGTGGGCGATGGTGCACAGGCCACGGATGAAGGTTTGGTTGCCTGTGTTGCTGTTGATATCACGGATCAGCGAGGCGTCGATCTTGATGTAGTCCAGCCCTAGGTCATGCAGCTCGCCGATGCGGGCAAAACCGCTGCCCACATGCTCCAGCCCCATATGACAGCCGATGGGATGCAGCGCCAGACAGAGTGCCTTGAATTCGGCCAGATCGCGTAGCGCGACGCTTTCGGGCATCTCGATCCAGAGTTGTTGGGCCTCCTCCCTGGATTGTTGCAGCAGGCTATACAGTTCGCTGCGGAACCAGGCGTCGCGCAAGGCCTCGTCGGACAGGTTGATGCCGATAGGCTTGCCTTCGTCACGGATGCGTCGCAGTGCCTGTTGGGTAACGGCAAGGTCGAGTTTGGGCATCAGGCCACTGCGGATCGCCCAGGGCATGAAGTAGCCCGCACTGCGCTTTTCACCATCCATGGTCAGTCGCGCCGGGGCCTCCAGGTGCAGTAGCTTGCCATTGCTGGAGAGTACTGGGTAGCTGTCGAGGTGGGTGCCATCGTTCTCCATGGCCGCCAGGATCGCCTCGCGCCACTCATCCAGGCTGGCGTATGCGGGCGGTGTATTGTCACTAAGCAGTTCGATGCTGCGATTGCCCCGCTGTTCGGCGCTGGCCAGTGCGCCATCGGCACGAATCAGCAGCTTGCTGCGTTCCTCACCGTGGCTGTAGGTGGTGGCGGAAACGATTAGTTCGATGGTAGCGCCTTGCTCCTGCTGGTCGATATGCTGATAGAGCTGGTCAGCCAGTTGTTGGGTATCGGCGGCCGGTTTGTGGTTGCCGGGCAACACCAGGGCAAAGTCGGTGTTATTGATGCGCCCAGACTGGGCATCGCGGTGCTCCTCGCCAAAGGCTTCGACAATCTTGGCCAGTTCCTTTAGGAGCTGATCGGTCTTGGCGTGGCCCAGTTGGCGGTTGACCTCTGCCAGGTTGTGCAGGCGGATCAGTATCAAGGCACCATCATCGGCACTGTCCGGACTGTGCAGTGCGGTATCCAGCAGATTGAGGAAGTGTTCGCGGTTGGCCAGCCCGGTGAGTTTGTCGTGTTGGGTTTGGCGACGGTATTCCTCAAGTTGCCTGGCCTCTTTTTCCAGCATGTCGTGTACCCGGCTGGAGAGGGTATTCATGGCCCTGGCAAGGGTGCGAAATTCCAGGGTGCGCGGCTCATCGGCGGTGATGAAGCGCCGGTTGCCGATGGCCTCCGCCTGGGCGACCACACCACCCAGCGGGCGGGTGATGGTCTTGAGGATCCAGGTGCCGATCAGCCCGCCCACGATGGCCGCCAGCAAAAACCATTGCAGCAGGCGCAGGGTGCCCTCCCAAAGTGCGGCGTAGGCGAAGCGCGAGTGGCTCTCTACCTGTAGGCGGCCATACTGGTGCCAGCCGTCCTGCACCTGGGCGATGCCGGGGACGGCGTTGAGGGTGACAAGCTCGATGAACCAGGCGGGTGCTCCGTCGTTGCCATCGCCTTCGTAGGCGCGTTGTTGGATCACATTTCCGTGGGGATCGGTGAGCTTGATACGCTGGTAGTGCCCGGTGTCAAACTGTGCAGCCAGTAGCAATTCGATGGTGACCGGGTCCTTTTCCATCTGCGACATGGAGAGCGCCAGCGAGGCGGCGTTGTCGTGATTCTTGAGCTGGAGCTGTTGCTCCAGATAGTGTTTGGCGGAGACGGTGCTGACGACGAAGCTGCCGGCAAAGGCCAGTAGCATCAGCACGGCCACCGCTATCCATAGTTGTTTGATAAGAGACATATGGGTCGCTCCCTGTTTAGCGAAAGCCTTCTTCGCTCATACGTTGTAATACATTACGCCAGCGCGAGAGGCGTGCGGTGGGGTCGGCGACCGAGGTCGTTGCCCCACCGGCCCACAGGCCCTGGCTGTTAAAGCTGAAAACCGGGCGCAGATCGTCGCGCTGGCTACCGGGTTGCAGCCGTGATATCAGGTTGTCGAGGATGATCGGGTCGGCATCGGGGGTTTCGTAGTAGCCAAGCACCATATGGGCCTGGCTGATCGAGCTCTGCGGTCCGCCGATGCGGGCGTTGACATAGATCAGGCGCAGTTGCTCGTTAGGGACACCGAGCTGCTTGAGGGTGATGTACTTGGCGATGGTGTAATCTTCGCAGTCTCCGGCCGCTACACCCATAGTCTCCATCGGCGTGGCCCAGTAATCCTCTTGCCCCCATAGGTCGATGTCTTCGGTATAGCGAATACGGCGATTGAAGAAGGTGTTTACCATCTCCAGTTGCAGTTGCACCGGCTGCCCATCGGCTGTGTGCAGTAGCTGTTGCCATTCACGCAGAATCCGCACGCCGCGGTCACCGTAGCGTTGCTGCATTTCCTGCTCAATGCGGGGGAAGTCCAGGCTGACAGCCGTGCCCTGGCCCACCAAAAGCAGGCAAAAGAGCAGCCCCAGTTGCACCAGGCGACGAAAAAATGCCGACGCGGCGACCGCAGGGTGGCTCTGTATGGTGTGGTTGCATGTTTGCACATACAGATTGTAGCAATTGCCCTCAACTGTCGCTATCTGAAAGATCCGCGGTAAAACACCGCCAACCACACGGTTGCTTGCTGCGGGTCTGTCCAGTCGACCCGGTGGCGGGTGTGGGCGGGGAGGTTGAGGGTATCGCCCGGTTCGAGGCTGATGAGCGTCCCCCCCTCCAGGGCCAACCTGGCCGCACCCTCCAATAGGAGTATCCACTCACCTTCCGGTTGGTCGTACCAGAAGTCGGGGGGCGAATGCTGACCGTGGGAGACGATGCGTTCGATGCGCACCGAGTCGTGGCGTAATAGCTCGGTGAACTGCTCCTGGTGGCGGGCGTCGGGCAGTTGTTGCCAGAGGTTGAACTTATCCATAGGTATCGTTGGGGTCGTGTTGGTAGGGGCCGCGCCGGGGCCAACCTTGTTGCATGCGCGCGATCACCCCGGCGGTGGTGAGTAATTGCTCAAGGGTCTGCGCCTTACCCGGTGGCTGGGCGTCGGGCAGCAGCGCCAACAGTTGATGGCGTCGATGGACAATAAAGTAGTCCGTTGCACCGAGCAGCTCGCGGGCCAGGGCAAAGCCCTCTCGGAGGTGAGGGAGCCCATCTATCTGGCCGCGGCTGATCAGCAACTGCCCGTAGCACAATTCCAGCAGGGCCAGGGCGCGACGGCTATGGCGGCGTTGGCATTGGGCATGTAGCTGCTGGTAGTCGGCTTCAATGGTCTGCCCCAGCCAGTAACGGGCGCAGAGTTGTTGTAGGCGTGGCAGCAGGCTGCGACGTCCCTGGCGCAGGCATGAGGCGTGACGATGTTCGGCCCGATCCCACTGGGCCTGAGCCTCCATGGGCGATCGCGGCTCGGCGAACCAGTGAGCCAGTAGGCCTTTCGGCTGTTCAGTCATGTTGGTGGTGAAACTCTTTTTCCCGCAATAGCTCTACCATCGCCATCGCCGCATTAGAGGGGGTGCGCCTCGTATGTTGCACCAGACCGAGCTGGCGCGCCAGTTTGAGCGGGGTATCCAGTACTCGCAACTCCTTGTCCACCATGGTGGCGGGCAGCACACTCCAGCCCAGGCCGATCACCGTAAGCATCCTGAGGGTTTCCAGGTAGTTGGTTGAGAGCGCCTCGTGCAAATGCAGGCCGCTGGGGCTGAAGGCCTGCTCGACGATCTCGCGGGTGAAGGTGCCGGGGCCAGGCAGTAGGGCCGGGTGTTGGGCCAGCTCGACCAGGCTGGCCTGCCCCTGGGTCGCCAGTGGATGATCCAGGGCGCAGACCACCTGGAGCGGGTCTTCCCACAATAGCTCGGTGCGCAGCTGCTTACCCGGATGCAACGGCAGGGTGACCACCGCCAACTCCAGTTTGCCATGTTCGATGGCGCGACAGGCCGCCTCCGAATCCATGAAACGCAGGTTGAGCGCCACCTGGGGCCAGCGCCGGGTGTACTGCTTAAGGATGGGGGGAAGGCGGTGCAGACCGATGTGGTGGCTGGTGCCCAGCGCCAGCTCGCCACCGATCTCCCCTGAGAGCTGGTGGATGGCACGGCGGCTGTCGGCCAGCTCATCCAGGATGCGCCGTGCGTGGGGTAGCAGCGCCCGCCCCGCCTCGGTCAGGTGTACCTGGCGACCGATACGGTCGAACAAGCGTGTATCCAACTCCTGCTCCAGCGCCGCAATACGCTTGCTCACCGCCGGTTGGGTGATGAACAACTGCTGCGCCGCCAGCGAAAAGGACTGCTGTTCCGCCACCGCGATGAATGCCTG
>SLDE01000222.1 GCA_007125455.1 Ectothiorhodospiraceae bacterium | reverse complement strand
TGCCGCTGGAGCCAGACGGGCGGTTGAAGAGCAAGCGCGGCCTATGCCGTGCCAGCGATGGGGCGGCCAACGATGCCGCTGAATCGCCCTTGAGTGGCTGGCATGCCAATCTGATTCTGCTGCAACGCCGCCAATGTGTGCTGATGGTGCATGATACCACCCGCTTTCCGATATTCCTGCCCGTGCTGAAAAAGGAGGACTTTGCCGAGTTGGATTACTGGTTTGTGGACGGCTTCATGAACACCCTGCTCAAGATGGGGGCCGATGAGGCGGTGATGGAACGTGCTCAGGGCATGTTGGGGCCGCTGGTGTGCGACAGCGCCACCGACCGCTCTGTGTTGGGGACCCTTAATCAAATGGGGCAGGAGCTGGGGCACATGCTTGCCTATGACGACAGCCAGGTGACCGATCTCTCGCCGTATAAAACCAGTATCTGGCTGGCCCAGATGCCGCGTACCCTGAAGGGGGCAAAGGCGGCTCATTGGCCTACCGACGCCATGTTTGAGTTGTTGGGTGGTAAGGCCCCCGAACGGACAAGGAGATTGTTATGAAGGAAGGGAGGCATCATGACTGCTGACAGCAAACCGATTGAAATCTACCAGACTGCCGACGGTCAGACCGAAATCGAAGTACGGCTGGAAGCCGATACAGTGTGGCTGACACAAAAACAGATGAGTGAGGTATTTGATACCACCCCTGAAAATGTGCTGATGCACCTCCGCAATATCTATAGAGATGGCGAATTGGCGGAATCGGCAACTACTAAGGATTTTTTAGTAGTTCGCCAGGAGGGTAAAAGGCAGGTTCGCCGGAACCTCAAACACTACAATCTGGACGCCATTATTTCGGTCGGTTACCGGGTTAACTCCAAGCCTGGCGTTCAATTCCGTGTCTGGGCCACCCAGCGATTGAGAGAGCACCTGATTCAAGGCTACACACTAAACCGCATACGCTTTGAGAAGAACGCCACTGAACTGGAGCACGCGCTGGCATTGATTCAGAAGGCTGCGAGTAGCCCTGTGCTGGATGAGGCCGGGCGGGGGCTGGTCGATATCGTCTCGCGCTACACCCAGACCTTTCTCTGGCTGCAACGCTACGATGAGGGCTTGCTGGATGAGCCCTCAGGCCAGGCAGGCGGTGAACTACCGACGCCGGAGGCGGCGATGACCGCGCTCCATCAGCTCAAACAGCAGTTGATGGCGCGGGGTGAAGCGACTGAGCTGTTTGCACGCCTGCGCGAGGATGGGCTAGCAGCGATCTTCGGCAATCTGAACCAGAGTGTATTTGGGGAGCCAGCCTATCCAACACTGGAGAGCAAGGCGGCGCATCTGCTCTATTTTGTTGTCAAGAACCACCCCTTTAGCGATGGCAACAAGCGCAGCGGGGCATTCCTGTTTGTCGATTTTCTGCACCGAAACGGGCGATTGCTGCGCGATGATGGCGAGCCGATCATCAATGATGCCGGGCTCGCGGCACTGACGCTGCTGGTTGCGGAGTCAGATCCGAAGCAAAAAGAGGTGTTGATTCGCCTGATCATGCACATGCTGGCGGGGGCGCAGGGGGGGATCTCACGATGAAATTCACCGAAGAGAAGCTGGAGCAGGCCATCATCGCCTTGCTGGGGGAGCAGGGCTATCCCCATGTGTATGGCGAATCCCTGGCGCGTGCCCCCGGCGAGGTGCTGCTGAAAGAGGACCTGCGGGCCTATCTGACTACCCGCTATGCCGATCAGGGGATCACCGAGGAGGAGATTGTGGCGGTGATCCGTGCGTTGGAGCGCCCCCCTGCCTCGGATCTCTATGATTCCAACCGCCAGCTCCACCACATGGTGGCCGACGGCCTGCTGCTCAAGCGCGAGGACCGCCGTCAGAAAGACCTCTATATTCAGTTGATCGACTACAGCGGCCTGCCACTGCACCGCCCGCCCCGCGCCGAGGAGTTGAGCACTGTGGTAGCGGAGGAGCCTCTTCATTACCAGGATGGCAACCGCTACCAGCTGGTCAGCCAGATGGCCATTGAGGGGCTGGAAAAGCGCATCCCCGATGCGATCCTTTACATCAATGGCCTGCCGCTGGTGGTGTTCGAGTTCAAGAGCGCTGTCCGCGAAGAGGCCACTATCAATGATGCCTACAAGCAGCTCACCATCCGCTATGCGCGGGATATCCCGGAGTTGATGAAGTACAACGCCCTGTGTGTGATCTCCGATGGGGTCAACTCGCGCATGGGCTCGCTGTTCGCCCCCTATGACTACTTCTACACCTGGCGCAAGGTGAGCGGTGAGGAGAGCATCGAGCAGGACGGCATTAACGCGCTGCATACCATGATCCAGGGGCTGTTCGAGCGGGGACGGCTGCGCGAGGTGTTGCGCCACTTTATCTACTTCCCCGACACCTCGCGCCATGAGCAGAAGGTGGTGTGCCGCTATCCGCAGTATTACGCCGCCACCAAGCTCTATCGGCATATCCTGGCCCACCGCAAGCGCCCTGATGGCTCGGGGGGCGATGGCAAGGGTGGTACCTACTTTGGGGCCACCGGCTGCGGCAAGAGCTACACTATGCTGTTTCTCACCCGCCTGCTGATGAAGAGCCTGGACTTCGAAAGCCCGACCATCGTGCTAATCACCGACCGAACCGATCTGGACGATCAGCTCTCGGCCCAGTTCACCAACGCCAAGCATTTTATCGGCGACCAGACGGTGATCAGCGTGGAGAGCCGCGCCCAGTTACGCGAACTGCTCAAGGGGCGTACCAGCGGCGGGGTATTCCTCACCACCATCCACAAGTTCACCGAAGACACCGAGCTGCTGACTGACCGTTGCAATGTGATCTGCATCTCCGATGAGGCCCACCGCAGCCAGGTGAACCTGGACCAAAAGGTACGGCTAACCGAAAACGGGGTGCAGCGCACTTACGGCTTTGCCAAATACCTGCACGACTCGCTGCCCAATGCTACCTATGTGGGCTTTACCGGCACCCCCATCGACGCCACCCTGGAGGTGTTCGGCCCGGTGGTGGACGCCTACACCATGACCGAATCGGTGAAGGACGAGATCACCGTGCGCATCGTCTACGAGGGCCGCGCCGCCAAGGTGTTGCTGGACAACAGCAAGCTGAAGGAGATCGAGGCGTACTACGCCCGCTGCGCCGAGCAGGGGGCCAGCGACTACCAGATCGAGGAGAGCAAGAAGGCCAACGCACAGATGAACGCGATCCTGGGCGATCCGGACCGCATCCGGGCGTTGGCCATCGACTTTGTGCACCACTACGAGCGGCGGGTGGAGGAGGGGGCCACCCTGCAGGGCAAGGCGATGTTTGTGTGCAGCAAGCGCGAGATCGCCTATGCCTTCTGGCAGGAGGTGATCGCGCTGCGTCCCCAATGGAACGAGATCCGCGCCTGCGCCGAGGGCTCCGAGCTGAGCGAACGCGAGCAGCAGGAGATCAAGCCCATCGAGCGCATCAAGCTGATCATGACCCGTGGCAAGGACGACCCCAAGCCCCTCTACGACATGCTGGGTACCCCGGAATACCGCAAGGAGCTGGATCGGCAGTTCAAGAACCCCAAGTCCAACTTCAAGATCGCCATCGTGGTAGACATGTGGTTGACCGGCTTTGATGTACCCTTCCTGGATACCATCTACATTGATAAGCCGATCCAGCGCCACAACCTGATCCAGACCATCTCGCGGGTTAACCGCAAGTTCGAGGGCAAAGAGAAGGGCCTGGTGGTGGACTACATCGGCATCAAGAAGCAGATGAACCTGGCCCTGGCCCACTACAACCAGGCCGACCAGCAGAACTTCGAGGAGATCGGCCAGTCCATCATCGTGGTGAAGGACCACCTCGACCTGCTGGGCAAGCTGTTCCACCACTTCGATGCGCGGCCCTACTTCGCGGGCAGCCCGGTAGAACAACTTGACTGCCTGAACCGCGCCGCCGAGTATGTGCAGCTCACCCAAAAGACCGAAAAGCGCTTCATGCACCTAGTCAAGCGGCTCAAGGCCGCCTATGACATTTGCAGCGGCTCCGAGGGGCTGAGCCAGGCTGAGCGTGACCGCATCCACTTCTACCTGGCGGTGCGTTCCATCGTCTTCAAGCTGACCAAAGGGCTGGCCCCCGACACCGCGCAGATGAACGCCAGGGTACGCGAGATGATCACCGAGGCCCTGCAAAGCGACGGGGTGGAGGAGATCCTGCGCATGGGTGAGGATCAGGCCGACCACATCGACATCTTCGATGATGACTACCTGGCCAAGATCGAGAAGATCAAACTGCCCAACACCAAGATCAAGCTGCTGCAACAGCTACTGGCCAAGGCCATCGACGACTTCAAGAAGGTCAACAAAAGCCGTGGGATCGACTTTGCCGAGCGCTTCAAGTCCCTGGTAGACAAGTACAACGAGCGCAAGGAAGACGACGTGCT
Source organism: Ectothiorhodospiraceae bacterium (assembly GCA_007125455.1). Lineage (GTDB taxonomy): Bacteria > Pseudomonadota > Gammaproteobacteria > Thiohalomonadales > Thiohalomonadaceae > SLDE01. The sequence continues at coordinate 1,188 of SLDE01000222.1, read as the reverse complement.
GGTCAGCAACGTGCTGGAAGACTTCACCGTGGAGATCATCGACCTGATCCACGCCCTCAAGCAGGAACAGGGCTCCTTTGCCGACCTGGGGATCGACCTGGAAGAAAAGGCCTTCTACGACATCCTCAAGGGCCTGGCGCAGAAATATGACTTCACCTACCCCGAAGACAAGCTTTTGGTACTGGCCAAGGCGGTTAAAGATGTGGTGGACGACAAGGCCAAATACACCGACTGGAGCCAGCGCGACGACATCAAGGCCGAGCTCAAGGTGGACCTCATTCTGTTATTAGGTAAGCACGGCTACCCGCCAGTAGATAGGGATGAGGTATACAAAGAGATCTTCGAGCAGGCGGAGAATTTCAGGAAGTACCGCACCTAAGGGCTCTGAACGAAATTAATTGGACAACTTCGTCAGAAGTGCAACGGTGGCCACGGGCCACCCTATAGGGCGGGCCGTGCCCGCCATCAAGCAACCTGGTCTACGGTACGGGGGAGTTGTGAATTGACTTAAATGCCAATTCCGCCCGCAAATTGATGCATCTGCAAATTGTTCCTACTATTTTCTATGAGTTGGCAGATATGCAAATAGAGGGTGTATGGCAGATCGACTTCATCAACTTTTGGACGAAATCGTGGCCATCGGCAAGCGCCAGGGCAAGAATCAGAAGGCGCTTGCCAGGGCAGCAGGGATGGATGAGGCCACGCTGTCTCGGGCGAAAAAGCGCGGGGATATGTACTATTCCAGCCTTGAGTCGCTGTGTAGCGCCATCGGGATGCGCATAACCCTGGTGCCCGACAATACCGTGGCCGACAAGGTGCGCAAGGGCGAGTTGTTCGAATGAGGGATCGGGAGGCCGTGGTATGGACGCGCATGACGGGAAATCCCATGAAGATGGGGACCCTCTACGTTACCGACCGTGAGGCACGCTTCACCTACACCACCGAATATGCCCAGTCGGGACTGCATGGTCTTGGCCTGGTCTATCACCCCGCCTTTTTCGGCGTGAACACCATCTCCCGTGAGCGCACAGAGCGCTTTGACTTTCACCCTCCCGTTCAGGCGCTGATCCCTCCCCACGCGGAGAACAATTTTCAACGCTCCCTGATCACAAAGTATCTGGAGAAGCAGGGGATAAGTCTCACCGACCGGTTTGATACGGACTGGGAGATCCTGATCCATGCGGGTCA
>SLDE01000248.1 GCA_007125455.1 Ectothiorhodospiraceae bacterium | reverse complement strand
CAGGATACCGCAGCAGGGCAAAAGTGCAAGCCTGGCACGATCCTTATACTGCGGTATCATAGATCCATACACAGAGGGCGGACACGATGAAAAGATACCTGTTTGGATTGCTACTGCTGCTGGGCGGCTCGGCTTGGGCCAACCCGTTGGATGAGGGGCTGGCGGCCTTTCATGCCGGCAACTACAGCCAGGCCTTCGAGCTGTGGAAGCCGCTCGCAGAGGGCGGTGATGCGAAGGCCCAATACAACATCGGCCTGCTGTTCATGAATGGGCTGGGTGTGGAGCGCAATCTGGTCTATGCCCGTGAGCTCTTCCACGCCGCCGCCCACCAGGGCATGGCCGATGCACAGTACAACCTGGGGCTGATCTTCTTCGAGGGGATGTCGGTATTTCGCAGTAATCGTGAGGCCCATCAGTGGTGGACACTCGCCGCCAACCAGGGCCACGCCGCCGCACAATTCAACCTCGGCCACCTCTATATCATCGGCAGCGGAACGCCGCGCAACATTGAGCGCGGGTTTCAGCTCTGGGAGTCCTCCGCACAACAGGGCTATCCCCAGGCGGTTGAGACGCTGGCACGGGTCTATGAGAGTGGCGAGATCGACAGTCGGCGCGATCCGCAGCGGGCGCAGTACTGGCGCGAACGGGCCAAATAGCCCTACCAGTCCAGGTGCAGGGCGCGCATCCGCGAGACCTTCTTGCGTTGGTGGTCCTGCATCTTCGCCAGCACCTTGTCCAGCGCCTCCACCGCATCCAGCACATAGGGCCCCTTGTTGAGCATCACACACTCGGCGCGCACACCCATCGCCGCGTCGGTGAACTCTGGGCGGGAGCGCACCCCTTTCTTGGCGATCGATTCGAGTACCTGGGTCGCCCAGATCACTGGCACATGGGCCGCCTCGCACAACCACAGGATCTCCTCCTGGATCTCGGCCATGCGTACGCTGCCCAGCTCGACCGCCAGGTCGCCGCGGGCGATCATGATCCCGAGTCGACGCTGGCTGATGCTACCGAGCAGGATCTCCGGCAACTTGCGCACCGCACGCGGGGTCTCGATCTTGGCGATGATCGGTAGCTCAGCGGCACCACGGCGCACCAACTCAGCGGCCAGCGCTTGCATGTCCTGATCGGACTCGACAAAGGAAAATCCCACCATATCGGCGTGCAGGCAAACAAAGTCCAGATCCATCATATCCTTGTCGCTCAGCGGGGGCAGGCCCAGGGAGGTATCGGGGAAATTGATCCCCTTATCCGCCTTGATCTTCGCCCCGTGGGGCGGGGCGTGGGTTACGCGCAGCCACAAACCCTCCACCGCATTACGCTCTACCACGCAGCCGATCTTGCCATCGTCGATCCATACCGCGTCCCCCGGCTGGGCATGGGCAAGGATCGGCGCCATGGTGCAGCCAATACGTGCTGCCTCCAACAACTCACCATCCTCGCCATAGCGCGCCTCCCTACCCGGCTCATCGCCACTGCCCAGTAATAGCGGATCGCCCTTGGCGACCCGAATATCCTGTGGCTGAAACGGCAGGCTCTCACGGCCCAAGGCCCCCAGCACCAGCGGTTCGGTACCGGTACGGTGGCGAGTGATGATGCATTCGGCCCCCAGCCATGCTGCCTGAGAGCAGATCCCCTCCCAGCCACCGTAGGCATCCTTGCCGATCAACTCGATGTGGCGCGGCTTATCGCGGGTATCGGTAAACGACAGGCTGTCCCACTGACGCAGCTCCTTAAACCAGTGCTCCGGTAGTTCCAGGCGCTTCACACCCGCCTGCTCGGGAAACACAAAGGGTGAACCCTGCGGGATCAACTGCAACCGCGCTGGGCTCTGCACCTGACCATAGGCATTGCGCGACACCTTCAGATGTAGCACCGCCGGACGGCTGGCCACCTCACCGGTGCGCACCTTGTGCCCAGCCAGATCCATCAGGATACGACAAGGGCGTTTGGCATCATGGCTTGCCTGGCGTACACGGTTGACCAGCGCCGTCCAGACAGTCGCATTGTCATGGGCACAATTGATCCGTACGCAATCGGTGCCCCGCTCCAACAGCGCCGGGATCACGGTCTCATCGTAGGCAGCCTCCGCTGGCAGGGTCACCATGATGCGCGTTTCCCGCTCGCGAGATGCCGGGCCAAACAGTGCCCTGGTGTTCGCCTTGAGGATATGACTGCCCTCGGCAAAATCCGGGATCGGGCAGGCATTGGCCATGGTCATCTTCATCGACTCACCGGTGGCGAGCATCAGCATGCGAATAACGGCATCGATATTGGCCATCACATGGGGTTCGCAGCGCCCCAACGATGAGAGCCCTAGCGAGGCAAGCTCACGCTGCAGATCGCGCCGATCCTCCTCGCGCAGGGCAAGATAGTGGGCAAGGTTGCAGGCGCTGGCACTATGCTGGCCCGCCGCGGCGGGATAGTGTTCCAAGCGGTTACCGGCACGCATCACCAGTTGCCAGCGCAATGACAGCAACTCATTGAGCAGGGCTTGTAAGGGAGAGGTATTGTCTAACTGTTCCATGCCACCGTTATAGCAAGGGAATGTTAACGTTTTGTGATGCGAGGCAAATTCATCGTGTTTTGTTACGCACTCGCCCCCGAGAAGACTTGGCTATAGGTGAAGCCCGAGTGTGCGAGGCGCGAGGTAAAAGGGAGCGTCATTACGCCTAACTGGAGGGGGGCAATTCGGTCTGGTCGTTGGGGAAGTCGCACATAAAACGGCTGCCCATGTTGAGGGTGCTGCTGATACGCAGTTGACCCTGGTGGCGGCTGAGCACATGTTTGACGATGGCCAGGCCAAGGCCGGTGCCACCCACATCACGCGATCGTCCGCTATCGACCCGATAGAAACGCTCGGTCAGCCGTGGCATATGGTGTGGGGCGATCCCCGGGCCATTGTCCTGCACGTCAAAGTGGCTGCCCTTTTCGTCGTGATACCAGCGCACCTCGATGCGCCCCCCGTCCTGGGTGTAGCGCACGGCATTGGTGATCAGGTTGGAGAACACGCTGTAAAGCTCCTTCTCCGCGCCATACAGGCAAAGCCCCGGCTCGGCGGCGATGCTCAGTTGCTGATGCTTTTGCTCCACCAGCGGCGTGACCGCCTCTTCGATCATCGCTAACATCGCCGATACGCTGACACACTCATGGGGCGGTGCCTTGCGATCGTTCTCCAGGCGCGAGAGCAGTAGAAGATCCTCCACGAGGTGCTGCATCCGCAGGGTCTGGTTCTGCATCAATTCCAGTGAACGGGCCAGGTGGGGGGGGTAGTCGGCCTCTTCGTCGTCGTTAAGCGTCTCCAGAAAGCCGTTGACCACGGTCAGCGGGGTACGCAACTCGTGGGAGACATTGGCAACAAAGTCGCGACGCATGGTCTCTACCCGCAGTTGCTCGGTGATATCACGGGCGATCAGCAGGCGTTGATTGAGGCCATAGGGCACCACGCGCACGCTTAAGGTCATGCCCGGATCGGCCGGGGCGACCATGCGCAGCGGTTCAGGTGGGGAGGCCACTTCCAGAAACTCGCGAAATTCCGGCTGGCGGATCAGGTTGATCAGCCGCTGCCCAAGATCCCGTCCCGCTTGCAGGCCAAGCTGCTGCTCGGCGGCAGCGTTAAACCATTCGATGGCACCGAATTTATCCAGGATCACCGTGGCATCGGGCATCGCCTCGGTGGCGGCCTGAAAGCGCTTGATTAAGGCGCTCAGACGACGCTTGCGCTGGCGGTGGCGCACCTGGCGGCGATAGAGCTGATCAAGCACCTCGCCCCAGATCCCGCTCGCCTCCGGGGGATGGAAGCTGTGACCATGGGCCAGCCAGCGGTGAAGGCGATACATCGAACGCAGATGCCAGGCGAAATAAACCGCCAGCACCAACAGGATCGCGCTCAGTGGATGACCGGCGATCAAACCAACTACGGCGGCTAGCAACAGCCACAGCAGCACACGTCGTAGTTCACGTAGCCAGGGATTCGGCAAACACGGCCCCTTTTTCTTAGGTCATGGCACAAGCAGGCAACGGTTAGCCTTCCGCAGAAAAGCGATAGCCTGCCCCGCGCACGGTCTGCACCATCGTATCATAGCCACCAATGGCTAGCGCCTTACGCAGGCGGCGGATGTGTACATCCACCGTGCGCTCTTCGACAAAGCTACCACGACTCCAGACCCTGTCCAGCAGCTGCGAACGGGTATAGACCCGTTCCGGATGGGACATAAAAAACTGCAACAGCCGAAACTCGGTCGGCCCCATCTCTACCCGCTCACCCTGGGCGGTGACCCGATGGCTGTTGCTATCAAGCACCAACTCATCCACCTTGAGCACCCCCTCTTCCGTGTCCGGGCTGCTACGGCGTAGCACCGCCTTGATGCGGGCGATCAGCTCCCGTGGCGAGAACGGCTTGGTGATGTAGTCATCGGCACCGCTTTCCAGCCCACGGATGCGATCGTCTTCCTCGGAACGCGCGGTAAGCATGATGATCGGCAACTCGCGGGTGTAGTCGTCCTTGCGCATACGCCGCGCCAGCTCGATACCACTGATCCCCGGCAACATCCAGTCCAGCAGCACCAGATCCGGCAGGCCATCGGCAAGAATGCGTTCGGCCTGGGCGGCGTCTTCCGCCTCCTGGATCGCATAACCGGCACGCTCCAGCGCCATGCGCATCATTTCACGGATAGAGGCTTCATCCTCAACCAACAGCAACCTTTTCACACTCATGGACAGACTCTCGCAGGATACAGGGGTAGGCGGGGTGCTAGCGTTCGCGCCGCACCTCTTCCTCCATCGCTTCCAGGCTGGTGTGACGTACATCCTTGCCCTTAACGAAATAGATCACATATTCACAGATATTGCGTGCGTGGTCGCCGATGCGCTCCAGCGCGCGCGCCGCCCACATCACATTCAATACGCGGCTGATGGTACGCGGATCTTCCATCATGAAGGTAATTAGCTGACGCATGATGGATTCGTATTCCTTATCCACCTTGAGGTCTTCGCGCGCAACATTCAGTGCAGCGTTTACATCCATACGGGCAAAGGCATCAAGCGCCTCATGCAGCATTTGACGCACATGGTCCCCCAGGTGCTGCAGCTCGACATACTGGCTCTTGCGGATCTCTTCGCCACTCATACTGACCGCCATCCTGGCCACACGCGCCGCCTGATCACCGATGCGCTCCAGATCGGTAATGGTCTTGATCACCGCCACAATCAGGCGCAGGTCACTGGCGGTAGGCTGGCGCCGTGCGAGGATGCGGCTGCACTCTTCATCGATGGCCACTTCCATCGCATTGACCTTGTAATCATTGTTGGAGGTGTTCTCCGCCAATTCACTGTCCTGCTCGACCATTGACCTGAGGGCATCGATCAGCTGTTCCTCCACCAGACCGCCCATCGACATCACACGGTTACGAATATCTTCCAGTTCCACATTAAACTGCTGGGAAATATGTTGTCCGATATTAATCTTGTCCATCATCCAACTCCTGGGGTAGTCCCCACTAAAAAACCTTTAACACAGAGCTCACAGAGGCACGGGGAATCTGTTGTGCGATGAAAACCATTTCGCTTGTCCAGCCTGTCCCTGAATGGTTTTGCTCCGTGGACTCTGTGGCCTCTGTGTTGAGAGTGTCTTAACCATACCGCCCGGTGATGTAGTCTTCGGTCTTT
>SLDE01000213.1 GCA_007125455.1 Ectothiorhodospiraceae bacterium | reverse complement strand
GTGGCAAATAATCAGGAAAGGCCTATCAATCCAGAAACCAACATAGCATGGGGTGAGACTGACTATCCTGAGACGGTGCAATACACCGAGGCAGATCCCATGTCTGATGAGGATATTCGCGCCATTATCGACTTTCTGAAATTACTTACCGACCAACGGTATGAATCATTACTTGATGAATAGATTTTCACCCAGTAAAGCATCATTGTAGAGTGTCACAACCAGCAACCCAAAAAGTGTGAGTAGGTACTCACCTCGGCTTTATTATCTGGCAGAGGTCGTTTTTGTTTGCTAGGTTTATTCTGTTGTGGGGAGGTAAGCTACTCCACAGCCTTTTTGATTGTACTTTATGCCGGGAGGCGTGCCATGTTTAATCAATTTCGCTTATTTGGTGTTGCCTTGCTCACTTTGGGGGTGTTCGCTCTTTCCGCTTGTGACTCTAGCAGTGCTTCGGGGTCCGGTACGGGGACTATTAGTATTGCTGTTACCGATGCCCCGGTAGATAGTGCCACGGCGGTGGTGGTGGAGTTTACCGGCATTACCCTTCAACCCCAGGATGGCGAGGCGATTGAGTTTGATTTTGATGAGCCACGCCATATTGATCTGCTCTCGCTGCAGGGTGATGCCAGTGAGTTGCTTTTGGAGGATGAGACCGTGGCAGCAGGGCAGTATGTGTGGATGCGCCTGAAGGTTAATGCCCTCAATGGTGAATTAGACTCTTACATAGAGCTGGATGATGGTTCCCAGCATGGCCTATTTATCCCTGGTGGCGCACAAAGTGGTCTGAAGCTGGTGTCGGGCTTTTCGGTGCCAGAGGGTGGGGCTGCTGCTTTCACGATTGACTTTGATCTGCGCAAGTCCGTCGTTAAGCCGGCAGCTGTCGTTAGGGATTACCAGCTCAAGCCAGTCTTGCGCTTGGTTGAGAACGAGCAGGCTGGCGGGATCACCGGTACCGTTGATGCCTCTTGGGTAAGTGAGGCTGATTGTAGCGCTGCGGTGTATGCCTACTTAGGCGTTGATGTCACCCTTGGCAGCGAAGGGAGCGACAATCCACCGCTGAGCTCTGCCTTGGTCGCGCTCAACCCGGATACAGGGGATTATGATTATCAGCTCGGCTTTCTTCCAGCAGGGGAGTATACCCTCGCCTTTACCTGTCAGGCAGATTCGGATCAGCCCGATGAGCTCAATGAGATAGAGTTCCTCGCCAGTGAAAAGGTTGAGGTAAGCGGTGGTGCGTCGACTACGCTGAACTTTGTCGCGCCATTCTAGCCCGAACATTTCATAAATTGCACGCGCCCTGGCTAGTCTATTGATTGCCCAGCACATTTTCCTCAGTCGGGTGTATGAATGACTCATAGCCAAGATCTTTTAAGATCTTGGCTATGAGGCCGACCGACATGGCATGGGTTTTTCTCTGTGTGCTCTGTGTTGAAAGGGTTTTAAGTGATCACCGTCGGGGCTTCACGCCCGGTGCGCTGGGGCAGTTCGGCCAGTTCCAGGGCCAGGGTGATCAGCGGCGCGAGGGCTTGCTGGGTGTCCTGTCGCTGCTGGGCCGGGTCGGCCTCGAATCTTTCGATGTATAAGCGCAGGGTGGCACCCACGGTGCCGGTGCCGGAGAGGCGGTAGATAATGCGTGAGCCGTCTTCGAAGCCGATGCGCAGCCCCTGGTTTTTGCTCACGCCACCATCCACCGGGTCGGTGTAGCTGAAGTTGTCGGCGTAGGCTACCTTGCCACCGGCCAATTCCTTGCCGGTCAGGGCGGGGAATTGGGCCTCGATGTGGGCCATCAGCCCTTGGGCGGCCACCAGGTCGATGCCCTCGTAGTCGTGGCGGGTGTAGTAGTTACGTCCATATTCGGCCCAGTGGGCGCGTACGATATCAATGACCGACTGTTGGCGTACCGCGAGGATGTTGAGCCAGCACAGCACCGCCCATAGCCCGTCCTTTTCGCGGATATGGTCGGAGCTGGTGCCAAAGCTTTCTTCGCCACAGAAGGTGATGCGGCCGGCATCGAGCAGGTTGCCGAAAAACTTCCAGCCGGTGGGGGTTTCGAAGGCCTCCAGCCCCAGTTTTTTGGCTACCTTGTCGGCGGCACCGCTGGTGGGCATGGAGCGGGCCACGCCGCAGACGCGCCCCCGGTAGCCGGGTACCAGCTCGGCATTGGCGAGGATCAGTGCCAGCGAGTCGGAGGGGGTGACGAAGCATTGCCGTCCCAGGATCATGTTGCGATCACCGTCGCCATCGGAGGCGGCACCGAAGTCCGGGCCAGCGTCATCGAACAGCTCGTTGACCAGTTCGGTGGCGTGGGCCAGATTGGGGTCGGGGTGGTGGCCGCCGAAGTCGGGTAGGGGGGTACCGTGGATCACCGTCCCTTCGGGGGCGCCCAGACGTCGCTCCAGAATGTCGTGGGCATAGGGGCCGGTAATGGCGTGCATCGCATCGAAGCGCATACGAAAGCCGCCAAGGAATAGCTGGCGGATCGCCTCGAAATCGAACACCTCTTCCATTAGCTCGGCGTAGTCGCTCACCGGGTCGAACACGATGATGTGGGTATCGGCGATGGAGAAGACCCCGGTCTCGTAGAGCGGGATGTCTGGATGGTCGTAGATCCGGTATTCACTCAATTCACGGCTGCGGGCGTATATCGCCTCGGTGAGGGTTTCCGGGGCTGGGCCGCCGTTGGCGGTGTTGAATTTGATGCCGAAATCGCCATCCGGCCCACCGGGGTTGTGGCTGGCGGAGAGGATCAAGCCCCCCTGGGTCTGGTGTTTGCGGATCACCACCGAGGCGGCCGGGGTGGAGAGCAGGCCGTCACGCCCCACCATCACCCGGGCGATGCCGTTGGCAGCGGCCATACGCAGGATGGTTTGGCAGGCCTCGCGGTTGTAGAATCGCCCGTCCCCACCCAGCACCAGGGTGCCGCCCTTGAGCTCGGGCACCGTGTCGAACACCGCCTGGACAAAGTTCTCCAGGTAGTTTTCCTGGCGAAAGTGGGTTACGGTCTTGCGCAGTCCCGAAGTGCCCGGACGCTGATCATCAAATGGGGTGGTGGCAACGGTACGCAGTTCCATGGATAGCTCCAGTGTTGTCGATTGCCCCATTCAACCACAGCTACCGCCCGGGGCCAAGCCGGAAAAACAGCTTAACGCAGAGGACACAGAGGCCACAGAGGGTCTGGAGCTTGGTTGTCATCAATAATCTGTTGGGGATGGATTTGTTACCCGAGCATCATATCCTCCGTGCTCTCTGAGCTCTCTGAGCTCTCTGTGTTGAAAGCTTTTTTCCTTTAGGCTTGAAAAGGGCCGAAGATAACCCTACTTTTGCCCCCGTCTTATCCACTTAACCAGAGGAACTGAATACAATGAGCGTCGATGCGCATAAAGAAACACTGGGGTTTGAGACCGAGGTAAAGCAACTGCTGCACCTGATGATCCACTCCCTGTACTCCAACAAGGAGATCTTTCTGCGTGAGTTGATCTCCAACGCCTCCGATGCCTGCGACAAGCTGCGCTTCGAGGCCCTTTCCGATGATGCCCTCTATGAGGGGGATCAGGAGCTGAAGATCGAGCTGTCCTTCGACAAGGAGGCTCGCACCGTCACCCTGCGCGATAACGGCATCGGTATGAGCCGTCAGGAGGTGATCGAGAATCTGGGCACCATCGCCAAGTCCGGCACTCGCGCCTTCCTGGAACAACTCAGCGGTGACCAACAGAAGGATGCCCAGCTGATTGGCCAGTTTGGGGTGGGCTTCTACTCCGCCTTTATCGTTGCCGACAAGGTGGCCGTGACCACTCGCCGTGCCGGGCTCACCGCCGAGCATGGGGTACGCTGGGAGTCTGCTGGCGAAGGGGACTACACCCTCGAGAATGTCGAGCTGCCCCAGCGCGGCACCGAGATCGTACTTCAGCTGCGCGAGGATGCCGCCGAGTTCGCCGATGGCTGGCGCCTGCGTTCCATCATCCGCAAATACTCCGACCACATCACCCTGCCGATCATGATGCCCAAGGAAGATCTGCCCGGCGAGGAGGATAAGGAACAGGACGAGACCGTAGTCCCTGAGCAGGAGATGGTCAATAAGGCCTCGGCGCTGTGGACCCGCGCCAAGTCCGAGATCTCCGATGAGGAATATGGCGAGTTCTACAAACACGTCTCCCACGACTGGGAAGAGCCCATGGCCTGGAGCCACAACAAGGTGGAGGGCAAGCTGGAGTACACCTCATTGCTGTTCGTCCCCAAGAAGGCCCCCTTTGACCTGTGGGATCGGGAGCGCCGCAACGGCATCAAGCTGTATGTGAAGCGCGTCTTCATCATGGATGATGCCGAACACCTGATGCCCAACTATCTGCGCTTCGTGCGCGGGGTGATCGACTCCAACGACCTGCCGCTCAACGTCTCGCGCGAGATCCTGCAGCACAACAAGATCACCGACACCATGCGCGGAGCCTCGGTGAAAAAGGTGCTCGGGCTGCTGGAGGGGATCGCCAAGAACGAGCCGGAGAAGTACCAGGCATTCTGGGAGCAGTTCGGCAAGGTGATGAAGGAAGGCCCCGGCGAGGACTTCGCCAATCGCGAGCAGATCGCCAAGCTGCTGCGCTTTGCCACCACCCACAACGATACCGAAGAGCAAGGTGTTTCGTTGGAAGACTATGTGGCGCGCATGAAAGAGGGCCAGGAGGCGATCTACTACATCACCGCCGATTCTTTTGCTGCCGCGAAGAACTCCCCGCACCTGGAGATCTTCCGCAAGAAGGGCATCGAGGTCATCCTGATGTACGACCGTGTCGACGAGTGGCTCACCTCTTCGCTGACCGAGTTCGATGGCAAGCCCTTCAAATCGGTCGCCAAGGGCGAGCTGGACCTGGGCAAGCTGGAGGATGAGGAAGACAAAAAGCAACAGGAAGAGACCGCCAAGGACTTCGAAGACCTCATCAAACAGGTACAGGAAACCCTGGGCGAGAAGGTCAAAGAGGTGCGCATCACCCACCGCCTGACCGGCTCCCCAGCCTGTCTGGTCACCGGCGAGCACGAGATGAGCGCCAACCTGGAACGCATCCTCAAATCCGTCGGCCAGGATGCCCCCAACATCAAACCCATCCTGGAACTGAACCCCGAGCACCCGCTGCTGGTGCGTCTCAAGGGGGAAGAGGGCGAGCGCTTTGCCGACCTGGCCAACATCCTCTTCGATCAGGCCCTGCTAGCGGAAGGCGGGCAACTGGATGACCCAGCCAGCTTCGTCGCCAAGCTGAACAAGGTGTTGCTGGAACTGAGCGCCTGATAATCGCCGGGGTGCCAAGGATGGCCCCCTTCCTTACTGACCACCAGGCACGCTGACGCCGCTCCCTTCCCCGTACTCGCCTTTCCCCTTCCGATTCCTGACCAGCTTACTGCGTTGCCTTTCTTATCCCGTTTGGGGTAGGTTGATAAGTGTGATCCCTATCACACTAACCCTTATGGCTAGCAACGACAGAAAGAAGAATAAAAACGTAACTACTCGGGCCCTTTGAGCTCAGGCCAGCTACCTGCCAGAGCCATTTGAATGGCGATGAGCGGATTATAACCCTGATTGGCCATGGTTTGCAGATAGCTGGAGATGCGGCAGTAGGCCTCGGCATAGTGCACGGTAAAGTGGACCCCATGGTCAAGACAGTTTTCACCCAAGTTTAAGCTGT
>SLDE01000058.1 GCA_007125455.1 Ectothiorhodospiraceae bacterium | reverse complement strand
AGTAGCAAAATGGAACAGCCCGAAGGGCTGGCCCGTCAGGGCAAAGCCCATGGATGGGCTTTGTAACGCCCATCGCGCCGCATGAGTAGACAACAACAGCTTGTTAGGAGAGTCATGAGCAAAATCGACGACGTTGTTCAAGTAATTCGCTCAGATCTCTCTTATATCGCCGCACATCACGATAAAGATGACAGGGACCTGTATTGATTCGTTGGTGTTGAGACTTCACGTTCGTACAACTTCATTCTGGATGCCTTATATCATCTGGAGGATACGCAGCTAGCAAAAGCCTCATTCAGAGATTCCGATTTTCAAAATTTGGATTTTGGCACGTTGTATCTTGTTTATTACGGCCCTCTCAATGCGTGTTACATGTAACAACAGGCTACCATCGTGTTGTGCAGAGAGCTTGCGATCACTGAGGGCCCCCCTCTGTCTGTTGATGTCCGCAACGGGAGGGAAACGGGACGCACTTTAGTACGCCCGAAGGGCGGATGACATGGAAGGCATCCGTCCACCTGGGGTAGAACAAAGACGGGAATTTAACGAATGTAAAAAGTTGGTGGGCCCACCAGGACTCGAACCTGGGACCAAGGGATTATGAGTCCCCTGCTCTAACCAACTGAGCTATAGGCCCTGCAAAGGGGGGATTATACCTGTAAGTGGTGGGTGTGCGCATCCGCTTTGGCTTAAATCCGGCTTGGCATAAAGCAAAAACGGCACCCTCGGGTGCCGTTTTTGGTGATGCGATTGCAGCCGTTTAGCTGGTGCTGTTGCCGCCGCTGCCTTCGGAGTCGAGGAAGCTGCGCAGCTGTTCGGAGCGGCTGGGGTGGCGCAGTTTGCGCAGGGCCTTGGCTTCGATCTGGCGGATGCGCTCCCGGGTGACGTCGAACTGCTTACCAACCTCTTCGAGGGTGTGGTCGGTGTTCATGTCGATACCAAAGCGCATGCGCAGGACCTTGGATTCCCGTGCGGTGAGCCCTTCGAGGATCCCTTGGGTGGCTTCGCGAAGACCTTCGACCGTGGCGGCCTCCACCGGGGAGAGCACGTTGCTGTCTTCGATGAAGTCGCCCAGGTGGGAGTCTTCGTCGTCGCCGATGGGGGTCTCCATGGAGATGGGTTCCTTGGCGATCTTGAGGACCTTGCGGATCTTGTCTTCGGGCATCTCCATCCGTTCGGCCAGCTCTTCCGGGCTGGCTTCGCGGCCCATCTCTTGCAGCATCTGGCGGGAGATGCGGTTGAGCTTGTTGATGGTTTCGATCATGTGCACCGGGATGCGGATGGTGCGGGCCTGATCGGCGATGGAGCGGGTGATCGCCTGACGGATCCACCAGGTGGCGTAGGTGGAAAACTTGTAGCCACGGCGGTATTCGAATTTATCTACTGCCTTCATCAGGCCAATATTGCCCTCCTGGATGAGGTCCAGGAACTGCAGGCCGCGGTTGGTGTACTTTTTGGCGATGGAGATCACCAGACGCAGGTTGGCCTCGACCATCTCCTTCTTGGCGCGACGGGCCTTGGCTTCGCCGATGGACATGCGACGGTTGATGTCCTTGATCTCGGCGATGGACATGCTGCGGTCGTTTTCCAGGCTGGCAAGGCGACCTTGCAGGCGCAGGATCTCTTCGCTGAGCCCGGCCAGGGCGGCGGCGTAGGGTTTTTTGCCATTGGCGTGTGCCGCCAGCCATTCGAGGTTGGTTTCGTTCTCGGGGAAGCTGGCGATGAATTCCTTGCGCGGCATCTTGGCGTCGTTGACGCACAGGCTCATGATCTGGCGCTCGTTGGTGCGGATGGTGGTGACCAGTTGACGCAGGTTGGCGACCATACGATCTACCAGCTTGGGTGCCAGGCGGAAGCCCAGGAAGGCCTCGGTCAGCTCACCTTGCAGCTTTTGGCTGTTTTTGTGTTCCTTGCCATGCTTGCCGATTGCGTTGATGGTCTTTTGATAGAGTTTGTCCATCTCGGCGATACGGGTGCGCACTTCTTCGATGTCGAGCTGGTTATCGGTTTCTTCTTCGGCATCGTCGTCGTCGCTGTCGGCCTTGGTGTCGGTGCTATCGTTGGCACTTGGGGCGGCTACTGGAGGCGGGACATCGTCGATGGCGTCGGTAAAGCCGGTGATCACCTCGGCCAGGCGTGCATCGCCGTCTTCCACGCGCTGAAACTCGCGCATCAGCTCGGCGATGGTTTCGGGGTGGCTGGCGAGCGCGGCAAGCATTTGGTTCATGCCGTCTTCGATGCGCTTGGCGATCTTGATCTCGCCTTCGCGGGTGAGCAGTTCGACGGCACCCATTTCGCGCATGTACATGCGTACCGGATCGGTGGTGCGACCGAATTCGCTGTCCACGGAGGCCAGCGCGGCAGCGGCCTCTTCGGCGGCGTCCTCGTCGGCGTTGACCGAATCGCCGGTGATTAGCAGGGTGTCGGCATCGGGGGCGACCTCATGCACGGTAATGCCCATGTCATTAATCATGCTGATGATATCTTCGATCTGATCGGGATCGACGATATCGCTGGGAAGGTGGTCGTTTACCTCGGCATAGGTCAGGTAGCCCTGTTCTTTTCCGCGGGCAATCAGTAGCTTGAGCTGGGATTCCTGTTCTTGCTGAATCATCATCGATGGTCTCTTAATGGATAGGGTCCACCTGGGACAGTCATAAAAAATTCACAGGGTGAACTATAGTTGTGATTTACAACTCTGCCACCTTAATGTGAAATTAATTTCGCATTTCTCGTAATAAGGCCTGATATTCCAGCCGTTCGGCGCTGGTGAGGGCGGCAAATGGCTTGCTGGCCAATTCCTGATGGCGCTGGCGTAGCAGTTGCTGGTGCAGGCCGCGTATGGCCCCCTGGAACTCGTGTTCCAGGTCGTCTTGCTCGGCATCCAGCAGCAGTTCCTGGCGCAGCAGGCTGGATAGGTGTCGCTCTTCTTCGCGTCCGCGCCAGTGTTCCAGCAGCGAAGAGGTGTTTAGGTCGGGGTAGCTTTGTAAAAGTTCAAGCATCTCGACCAATAAAGTCACCCCGGGCTGGCGCAGCGGGGTCAGCTGCGCCGGTTCGCCAGCCACTCGGGCCAGTCTGGGGTTCTGTAGCAGCAGCGCGACGGCGTGGCGCACTTGCGTCGGTGCCGTGCGTCCCTGGGGGCCTCGCCGCATGGGCACCCGTGCTGGCGGCGGCGGTGGCGGTGCCGTCCCTGCACCTGCCCCTGGGGTGCTGCCCGGGAGGGGGATCATGCTGCGCAGGGTGTCGCCGGTCAGTTGTGCCAGGCTGGCCAGTTGGTCGGTCAACCGCACACGATAGACCCCCTGGGGGAGCTTGCCGATCAGCGGGCGGCTTAACTCCACCAGCTTGGCCTGGCCCTCGATCTGGCTCAGATCCACCTTTTGGCGTAGCTGCTCCAGCAGAAATTCTCCCAGCCCTTGGGCGCTGGCTACCTGTTGCTCGAAGGCCTCGGTGCCGATTTGGCGGATCAGGGTATCGGGATCCTCGCCCTCAGGCATAAACATAAAGCGCAGGCTGCGCCCATCGCGCATCAGCGGCAGGGCATTTTCCAGCCCACGCCAGGCGGCATCGCGACCGGCCCTGTCACCATCAAAGCAAAACACCACTTCATCGGTCTGGCGAAACAGCTTTTCCAGGTGGTCGCTGGTGGCCGAGGTGCCCAGGGTCGCCACCGCATAGCGCACCCCGTATTGGGCAAGGGCTACCACGTCCATATAGCCCTCAACCACCAGTAGGCGAGGGAGGGCTCGCAGCGCCTGACGCGCCTCGTAGAGGCCGTAGAGCTCTCGTCCCTTGTGAAACACCGGCGTTTCGGGGGAGTTGAGGTATTTGGCACCACTTTCCTCGCCACCGGGCAAAACCCGCCCACCAAAGGCGATCACTCGTCCGCGCCGATCCCGGATAGGGAACATCAGGCGGTCACGAAAACGGTCGTAGCGCTTGCCGCCTTCCTTTTCTACCACCATCCCGGCCTGGGTGAGTGCGCCCTGCATCTCGGGGGCAATGCTTTTTAGCAGGTTGTCCCAGCCTGCCGGGGCAAAGCCGATACTGAAATCCCGTGCTACCTCGCCGCTCATGCCGCGTTGTTTCAGGTAGTCGATCACCCGTGCTGCATCGGGATGTTGGCGCAACTGCTGCTGGTAGAACTCGGCGGCCTGCTCCAATACGGTGTAGAGGGGTTTGCTCTGGTCGCGTTTGGCGCTCTGTATGTCGCTGCCACCCTCGCGCGGTACCTGCACCCCGGCCATGCGTGCCAGCTCTTCGATCGCCTCGACGAACTCCAGGCGCTCGTACTCCATTAGAAAGCCGATCGCGGTGCCGTGGGCACCACAGCCAAAGCAGTGGTAGAACTGCTTATCGGGGCTGACGGTGAAGGAGGGGGTCTTTTCGCTATGAAAGGGGCAACAGGCCTGGTAGTTGCGCCCGCTGCGTTTGAGCGGCACACGACGATCGATTAGCTCGACGATATCGACGCGGGTGACCAGATCATCGATAAAGTGTTGCGGGATCCTGCCTGCCATCTGCCCCTGTCCGAAAGCGCTGCAAACAACAAGGGCAACGCCAGCAATCAGCGGATCTCTCGCTGAGGACTAACGTTGCCCGCTGGCAACCGTGGTGTTGGCATCGAGTCGGGGGTTCCTGCCTGATGGCAGGCGACGACTCTCCTAAGCTTGGTTCAGCAGCGCCTTGATGCGCTTGCTGACTTCGCCCATGTCGGCACGGCCCTGTACCTTGGCGCGCAATTCCCCCATGACCTTGCCCATGTCCTGCATTGAGGCGGCGCCGGTGCTGGCGATGGCCTCGTTGATCAGGCCATCGAGCTCTGCTTCGCTGAGAGGGGTGGGCAGGTAGCCCTGGATCACCTCCAGCTCGACCTCTTCCTTGACGGCCAGATCATCACGTCCGGCATCACGAAACTGGGTGATGGAGTCGCGACGTTGCTTGACCATTTTGTCCAGCACCGCCAGGACCTGGGCATCATCCAGCTCGATCCGCTCGTCCACTTCGCGCTGTTTGATCGCGGCCTGGATCAGGCGGATGGTGGAGAGGCGCTCCTTGTCCTTGGCACGCATGGCCTCCTTCATCTCGGCCATGAGCTGCTCTTTAAGGGCAACGGTCATCGGGCGATCCTGAGCTGACGCGCAGCTTAGTACAGACGACGGGAGCGGTTCAGCTCACGCGTGTTCTTCTTCTGCTGACGCTTGACCGCAGCGGCGAGCTTGCGCTTGCGAACAGCGGTGGGCTTTTCATAAGCCTGGCGGCGGCGAACTTCGGAAAGGACACCGGCCTTTTCACAGCTACGCTTGAAGCGACGCAGAGCAACGTCGAAGGGCTCGTTTTCTTTAACACGTACAGCTGGCATATGCCTAATCACCTCGGTTGAATACGGTTGAAAATCTGCTTGCCACCCTCTGGGGGCAGGAAACCGGCGATTGTAATCACATGGCGCTCAAAATGCAAAGTGTATGTGCAAAGTTCTTGTGCGGATCAGAGCCAGCGGCGACAATGGCCGCCATGATTACTCTGGGCATTGAAACCTCCTGCGACGAGACCGGCATCGCCCTCTACCATGGCGAGCGGGGTTTGCTGGCGCACACACTATATAGTCAGGTGGCGATGCACGCCGAATTCGGTGGTGTGGTGCCCGAGCTGGCCTCCCGCGACCATGTGCGCAAGCTGTTGCCACTCATCGACCAGGCCCTGGCCGAGGCCGGTGTCGCCAAGCACGATATCACCGGCGTGGCCTACACCGCGGGGCCGGGGCTGATCGGCGCGCTGCTGGTGGGTGCGGCGGTGGGGCGCAGTCTTGCCTGGGCCTGGGGGGTGCCGGCGGTGGGGGTCCACCACATGGAGGGCCACCTGCTTGCTCCGATGCTGGAGGAGTCGGCCCCGGCGTTTCCTTTTGTTGCGCTGCTGGTCTCCGGTGGTCACACCCAGCTGGTGGCGGTGGAGGGGGTTGGTCGCTATCGTATCCTGGGTGAGTCGCTGGACGATGCCGCCGGTGAGGCCTTCGACAAGACCGCCAAGATGCTGGGCCTGGGCTACCCCGGCGGGCCGGTGCTGGCCGCTCTGGCCGAGCAGGGGCACCCTGGGATCTACCATTTCCCCCGCCCGATGACCGATCGCCCAGGATTGGATTTTAGCTTCAGCGGCCTCAAGACCTTCACCCTCAACACCTGGCAAAAGAGCGGACAGTCGGCACAGGACAAGGCCGATATCGCGCGTGCCTTTCAGGATGCCGTGGTGGAGACCCTGGCGATCAAGTGTCGCCGTGCGATGGAGCAGACCGGTATGAAGCGTCTGGTGATGGCGGGCGGCGTGAGTGCTAACAAAGGGCTACGTGAGCGCCTGCACGCCTTGGCCGAACAACGCGGCTGGGAGGTCTTCTACCCCCGCCCGGCATTTTGTACCGACAACGGCGCGATGATCGCCTACGTCGGCCACCTGCGTCTGAGTGCCGGGGAGCGCCAGGGGCTGGAGTTCAGCGCCCGTCCACGCTGGCCGATGGAGAGCTTGTCTGCACGGCAGGAAGAAACCGAGCCTACCGAAATCGGCTAACGCTCTTCACCGCTGAGCAGGCGCTGGATATTACTGCGGTGCCGCCAGATCAGCAGCAGGCTGAGGAGAGAGAACAGCAGGATATACTCCCACTGCGGCGCGAGCAGGTAGCAGTACAGTGGGGTGAGTACCGCTGCGGTGAGTGCCGACAGGGACGAGATCTTGAATATCTTGGCCATCAGCAGCCAGGTGAGCAGTGCGGCAATGGCCACCGGCCAGGAGAGGCCGAGGATCACCCCCAACGCCGTCGCTACCCCCTTGCCGCCCTGAAAGCGGAAAAACACCGGATAAAGGTGGCCGAGGAAGGCCGCCAGGCCGATCAGCGCCAGTGTCCGCTCTTCCATGCCCAGCGCTAGCCCCAGCAGCACCGGTAGCAGGCCCTTGAGAAAATCGCCCAACAGGGTCACCGCTGCGGCCTTTTTGCCGCCCAGACGCAACACATTGGTGGCCCCGGGGTTGTTGGAGCCCTCGGTGCGCGGGTCGGGCAGGCCCAGCAGGCGGCAAACGATGATGGCGGCGGAGATCGAGCCCAGCAGGTAGGCGAAGACGATCAGGGTGATGGCGACAATGCTCATGGCTATCCACGGTCAGGGAAGGGAGTGGGGGATTATACGGAGGGCGGACGCCGGGGGCCAACTGGCGAGCCCTGGCGCGATGGCTTATAGTGTCCGCCCTTTTGCTGAGGAACGTGCATGGACATTATCTATCTGCGTGATCTGAAGATCGATACGGTGATCGGGATCTACGATTGGGAGCGGCGTATCACCCAAACGGTCAGCCTCGACCTGGAGATGGCTACCGACATCCGCAAGGCCGCCGCCAGTGACGCCATCGAGGATACCCTGGACTACAAATCGGTGGCCAAGCGGTTGATCCAGTTCGTTGGTGAGAGCGAGTTTCAACTGGTAGAGACCCTGGCCGAGCGGATCTGTGCCATTGTCATCGAAGAGTTTGGCGTGCCCTGGGTACGTCTCACCCTGAACAAAAAGGGTGCGGTACGCTTTGCCGAGGGTGTCGGCGTGCAGATCGAGCGCCGTGCCGACGGAGCGACCTGATGGCGCGGGTCTACCTTAGCATCGGCAGCAACATCGAGCGCGAACGGCACATCCACGCCGGGGTGGCGGCGCTGCGCCAGCACTACGGGCCGTTACAGCTCTCCAGGGTCTACGAGAGCGCGGCGGTGGGCTTTGATGGCGACAACTTCTACAACCTGGTGGTCGCGCTGGAGACCGATCAGCCGGTACAGCAGGTGGCGAAGGTGCTGCGGGCGATTGAGGACGAACATGGCCGCACCCGTGAAGGGCCGCGCTTCTCCTCGCGCACCCTGGATATCGACATTCTGCTCTACGACGATCTGATCCTCAACGAGGGCAAGCTGGTGCTGCCGCGCGAGGAGATCAGCAAAAACGCCTTCGTACTCTGGCCGCTGGCCGAGATCGCCCCCGCGCTGCAACACCCCCTCCTCAAGCAAAGCTACGCCGAGCTATGGGCCGCCTTCGACCAGGACAGCCAACCGCTGTGGCCGGTGCCGTTTGAATTTTGAACAGCACAACACAGAGGACACAGAGGGCACAGAAAAAATAATTCAAACAGATCGGATATTGGCGCGGGCACCCGGAGCGAATTCGCAGTGCCCCGGACCTATCAACATACTCCGTGTTCCCTGTGGCCTCTGTGTTGAAAGCCTTTAGGAATTTAGCGAACGTCCGCCGTCGACGGTGAGGATCTGCCCGCTGGTATAGAGCCCATCGCGGATCAGAAACAGCGCGGCGCGGGCGATGTCTTCGGGGCAGCCCTGGCGCTTGAGGAAAGTGCGCTCCAGGATGCGCTGCTTGGTCTGCTCATCCATATCGTTTTCCGGCCAGAGGATTGCCCCGGGGGCGATGCCGTTGACCCGCACCTGTGGCCCCAGCTCACAGGCCAGCGACTTGGTCATCATCGCCAGGCCGGCCTTGGCCATGGAGTAGACCGGGTGCGCCTTGAGCGGGCGCTCGGCGTGGATGTCCACGATATTAACGATGCAGCCCTGGTGTTTACCCAACAGCGGGGCCGCCGCCTGGGCGAGGAAGAAGGGGGCCTTGAGATTGCTGCCCATCAGATCGTCCCACTGCTGCTCGGTCACCTCACCCATCGGGGTCGGGTAGAAGGTGGAGGCGTTGTTGATCAGCACGTCCAGCCGCCCCCAGAACATCCCGGCCTGCTCCACCAGCCCGGCCAGCGCGGCGGTGTCGTGCAGATCCCCCTGCAACAGGGCCACCGAGTCGGCACGCTGTTGCTGCAATTCCTGTTGCAGCGCCTCGGCCCCGGCGCGTGAGTGGCGATAGTGCAGCACAATACGGGCCCCGGCGGCGTGCAGGGTGCGGGCAGTGATGGCGCCGATGCGGTGGGCCGCACCGGTGATCAGCACCACCTTGTTGTCGAGCTTGGGGCTTTCATTGATCAAAGGGCTTCTCCGGCAGGGGGATGGCTGGCAAACTGTCCGCCCATTGTATCCTATCGTCCACCCGGATTAGCAAGGCCAGCCCATGCGTAGCCCCCTCGACTTACCCACCCCCGACGCCGATGCGCTTAGCCACAGCGAACGCCTGCAGGCGCTGATCCGTGCAACCATAGACCAGGCCGGGGGGCATATCGGCTTTGACCGCTATATGGAACTGGCCCTGTATGCCCCCGGACTGGGCTACTACAGTGGTGGCAGCCAGAAGTTTGGCGAGGCGGGGGACTTTGTCACCGCGCCGGAGCTTTCGCCGTTGTTCTCCCGCACCCTGGCCCGCCAGGTGGCCGAGGTGCTCACGGCGATCCCGGAGGGTGAGCTACTGGAGTTTGGTGCCGGTAGTGGCACCATGGCCGCCACCGTGCTGCAGGAGCTGGCAGCGCTGGGGCGTCTGCCAACACGTTATCGCATCATGGAACTCAGCGGCGAGCTGCGCCAGCGCCAGCAGCAGACCATCGCCCGCCAGGTGCCCGAACTGCTGGAGCGGGTGGAGTGGCTGGATGTGCTGCCCGCCGGCTTTCGTGGGGTGGTGCTGGCCAACGAGCTACTCGACGCCATGCCGGTGCAACGCTTTTGTATCGAACATGGCGAGCCCCATGAGCTGCTGGTGGGCTGGGACGGACAGCGACTCACTCTGGCCACCGGGGCACCCGATGCGGCCTTGTTTGAGCGGCTGGAGCGCCTGCGCCAGGAGTACAGCCTGAGCGACGGCTACTGCTCGGAGATCAATCTGCGCGCCGAACAGTGGATCGCCACATTGGGCGCTATGCTGGAGGAAGGGGTCGCCCTGTTGATCGACTACGGCTATCCGCAACGGGTGTACTACCATCCGGCGCGTAGCGAAGGCACCCTGATGTGTCACTATCGCCACCGCGCCCACAGCGACGCGCTGCGCTGGCCCGGCCTGCAGGACATCACCGCCCACGTAGACTTTACCGCCATTGGCGAGGCAGCATTGGCTGCCGGTTTGGCGGTGCGCGGCTACACCAGCCAGGCCAGCTTTCTGCTCGCCAACGGCCTGACCGAACTACTGGATGGGGAAGAACCGGGCTTGCGTGAACAGTTGGCCTTAAGCAACCAGATCAAACGTCTGACCATGCCGGGGGAGATGGGGGAAAGCTTTAAGGTGATGGCGCTGGGCAAGGGCTGGCAGGGGCCACTGCGCGGCTTTTCCCTGCGGGATGAGCGGGCAGGCCTGTGAGCGGAATCGCTCCTCAATCCCTCAACAGGTAGCGGGCACTGGTGTCGAGCAGGTTGTTCCTGGCGGTGCAGGCGCTGGCCTGCCGAGAAGACAACTCACTGCGACGGGCCAGCAACAGCTCCTGATAGCTGCGGGCCAGCTTTTTCTCATAGGCGCAGTCGCCGGTGTGGCCGATGCTCACCAGGCGCGCCTCCAGCCAGGCGATCTCTTCCAGCAAACGACCGTAGGCGTGATCCAGCTGAACCGCCGGGGTGGTATAGCTTTGGATTAGCTGTTGCATTGTCCTCTCTCCGTAGTCATATCGTGCTGCCATGCTGAGCCGAAAAGGTGACAGTAATGTGACGGTTTGGTGAAGTTTTACTGCCATGGTAGGCCGGATCTCGGCGAGCAAAACCGGTATGATTCCCCTTTGCCATCCATAGGAGTCTCCCATGAGCGAAGCCATGCAACGCACCCTGGCGATGTTGGCCAAACATCACCGCGATGGTGAGCGTTTTGCCGAGTTGATGAAGCAGGGGTTTGCCGAACGCTACGATGAGGCCTTTTGGCTGGATTGGGCACAGTGGATGGAGCCGGTCTATGGCGCGCCACCGGTGGTGATGGATCTGGGCACCGGGCCCGGCTTATTCCTGCATGCCCTGGCCGAACGCTACCCGGGGATGCGCGCCATCGGGGTGGAGTGTGCGCCCTATATGCTCGACGCCCAGGGTGAACTGCCCGCAGGCTGCGAGATGGTGAGCGCCGATCTGCACGATCCCCGCTTGCCGTTGTCTGATGGGGAGGCCGATGCCGCCCTGGCCTCGGTGGTGCTGCATGAGATGAATCAGCCTATCCGTGCCCTGCAGGAGGTACACCGTTGCCTCAAGCCCGGTGGCCGACTATTCATCCTCGACTGGGTACGTGCCCCGCTGGAGACCTATATCCACGCCCAAACCGACGAGGCACGGGTGTTCGACTCGACGACTCCGGTGGAGGAGCTGGACGATCTGCTGGTGCACTTTATCGAACACAACCGCTTTAGCCGGGAGGATCTCTTTTATCTTCTGAATATGTGCGGTTTCTCGGTGATCCACAGCCGCCTCATGAAGTCAGGTCGCTATGCGCAGATCATCGCGCAGCGTCTGTAATGCTCTGCTGGTGTGCAGCCCTTGAGCGTATAACCCCGTTGTGGTGAGAAGTTGGTGAAACGTTTTTTTACAGGCTGGCGAAGCAAACAGGTGGTCCATCCGGGCAGTGTCTGGCTGGATCGCGAGGACAGCGAGCGGCGCGATCAGTTCGTCAAGGCGGTGCGTCAGACGCGGATCTCACGCAGCCTGCTCAAACTGGCCTGGACCGCTGGCCCGGTGACCGCGATAGGTCTGACCGGGGGCTATTACATTGGTTTTGGCAAACTTCCTTCCGCTGAATTGCTGATTTACTTTGTCAGCTTCACCGTGCTTTCCGGGCTGATCGCCATCGCCGCCAAGATCATCTACGACAGCATCCACGGGCCGGAGTTGGAGCAGGCCGAGCAGGATGCCATGGAGGCGATCGACCGTTTGGGGGATCTGATCCTGGCGGTGCGCGATCTGGCGGTGGACAGTTTCGAGGGCGAGGCCCGCCGCCAGGAGGCGGCGTTGCAGTTGTTGCAGCGGGTGGATCTGCCCCCGGATGGGGTCGCCTTTGCCTGCGAGGAGCTGACCGGGGATGCGGAGCTGGGCAAGGTGATGGCGCAGATCGATATCTTTCGTCGTGCGGGGCTCTATTCGCGGATCCGCGATATCCATCAGCAGTACCAGGGGCGCTTTGATGAGGCGGTTGCCCCATTGCAGCAACACGCCCCGGCGGCGGCGCGGGCGCTGCGTAACAACTTTATGGGCGAGGCCCCCAAGCTGAAAAACGGTGTGCCGCGCAGCGATTTCTTTGTCGAGCGGGTGCTGGCGGCGATCGAGCAGGATGATCCGCTGCTGATGACCATGAACGATGTGGAGGCGATGCTGGTGCTGGCCTTTGAGTTGATCAATGGGCGCGAGCTGCCGATGCTGATCTTCAACTATACGGGCAAGTGGCGTCTGGCCGCTGCGCTGGATCGCATGGAGCGCCGCCGCAGTCGCTACCGCATCGCCCAGGCGGCCAGTAGCAACCGCATTCGTGCCCTGGCCGCCTGGCTGGTGGAGGTGGAGGTGATCTGTTACGGCGATGCCGCTGAGGGGCTATCCACCCATATCCTGATCGAGCGGGTGGTGGAGGCGATGGAGGCGCTGGGGCGGCGCATTGATGATGGTCTGACCCGTTACCAGCAGGGGGAGAGCGAGTGCTTGCCCTTGGTGCGTGAGGATGCCGAGCAATTGACCACGGCGCTGCGCCTCTACCGTAATGCCTATGAGGCCTATAAGCGGGTTGGGCCGGTGCATGCGGATTTCATCTCTGCCTCCCGTGCCTGGGAGCGCCTGATGAGCCTGGACAGTAGCGAGCATGAGCAGCTTCAGGTGGGGCCGGGGCGGCGCGGGCTACGCATTATCGAAAAGGTGATCTCGCTGGATGAGGATCAACGCCGTGAGGTTTGCCAGCATATCGTGCGCTATCTGCGCGGGGTGGCGATGGAGAAGGTGGAACGACGCTTTTTTGTGCGACGCAATGGCCGCCAACGTCCGCTTAGCCTGGATGGGGCGCGCCAACTGGCGGTGGAGATGGCATTGGCGCTGGAGCCCCATGTGCAGCTCTCGCGCCCGGAGATCCAGCGCGGGATCGGGGCCACTGAGGCAAGCTATCTGGGGGATCTGGAGCCGGGCATGAGTGCCCAGGAGAAGAAGGATCTGGGTGAGGCGATGGCCCAGGATGTGGAGCAGGATCTCAGTCAGGCCGCCGAGCGGCTTGCTTTGGCCTTGGTGCGCCACTATCGGGTTGAGCTGACCGATGAGGCCTGTCGTTTCCTGCACGATACCTATGGCGCACGGCGTGAGGTGTTGTCGATGCTCTCTCATAACCATACCGATGAGTCGGCTCCCTACTGTTTGCTTAGTGTACGTCCGCCGGTGGTGCCGCCGCCGCGCATGGAGTGGTATCGGCAGTTGGTCAAGGTGCGCAGGATGGGCCTGAGCAATGTTTGATTTTCTCTCGCTGCCACTGTGGGCGGTGTTGGGGGTGATCGTCCTGTCTGCCTACTTCGTGCGCGGGATCACCGGCTTTGGTTCGGGCTTGATCGCCATTCCCCTGCTGGCGATCTTTTTGCCCCTGTCGGTGGTGGTGCCGATGATCGGTCTGCTCGACTACATCGCCTCTTCCGGCCACGGCATGCGCCACCGCCAGCAGGTGCAGTGGCGCGAGATCCTGCCCTTGCTGCCCTTTACCCTGCTGGGGGTGGGCGTGGCGCTCTATCTGTTTCATACCCTCGACGGTGAGCTGCTGCGCCAGGCACTGGGTGGCTTCATCCTGCTCTATGCCTTCTATACCCTGATCGGCCGCTCGCCCGCCGGACGGGTCTCACGCTGGTGGGCCCTGCCGGGGGGTGGTCTTGGGGGGCTGATCGGTACCCTGTTTGGCACCGGTGGCCCGTTTTATGTGATCTACCTGCAACTGCGTAAGCTGGACAAGGGGCAGTTTCGCGCCACCATCGCGATGGTCTTTCTCATCGATGGCAGCACCCGCATCGTCGGTTATTTCGCCACCGGGCTCTATCACGCCCAGACGATCGTGCTGGTGGCAGCGGCGTTGCCATTGATGGTGTTGGCGATGTATTTGGGCGGGCGGGTGCATACCAGCCTTAGCCAGCGCGCGTTTCAGCGCGGGATCGGTATACTGTTGATAGGCAGTGGCCTGGTATTGCTGTTGCGCTAATTGGCCACAGCGCTGCTTATTCGGAGAGTCGATGGAAATTATCAGCGAAAACGAGATCAGCCGATCGCTGGCTGCCACTGATCTGCCGGTGGGCCAGTACGTGCATGGCGATGTGCTCACCTGTGCGCCAGAGGAGACGGTGCAACAGGCGGCGGCACGGATGGCCGATGCCGGTTACAGCTCGATCATTGTGCACGATGGCGAGCGTGCGCTGGGGATCTGGACCGAACGCGACGCCCTGGCGCTGAATCTGGCCGATGCGGCGGTGCTGCAACAGCCGGTGGCCGGGGTGATGAGCGCCCCGGTCAAGTTCGTATCGCCCGCCACCTCGATGCAGGAGGTGGCGACGCGTTTTGTCGATGAGGGGATGCGCCATCTGCTGGTGATGGATGAGCAGGGTGCCATGCTGGGGGTGGTCAGCCAGACCGACGTGGTGCTCAACCAGGGGGTGGAGCACTATCTGCGCCTGCGCAATGTGGATGCGGTGGTGCATGAGGGGGTGGCCATCCTCGCCCACGACAGCCCCCTGGGTAGTGCCGCGGAGCAGATGCGCGAGTTGGGCGCGGATGCGGTGCTGGTCCACTACGGCGCACAGGAATACGGGATCCTTACCGAGCGGGATATCGTGCGGCTGATCGCCCGCCGGGAGCTTTCGGTGCAGGTTGGTGGGGTGGCCAGTCGTCCGCTGATCTGTGTGCCCTCCGATAGCAGTCTTTACCGCGCCCGCAGTGTCTTGATCGAGCACCGGATCCGCCACATCGGGGTGCGTGGCGCCGATGGGGGGCTGCGCGGTTTGCTCAGTTTTGCCGATATCCTCTCCGGCATGGAGCACGCCTATGTACAGGAGTTGCGCCAGGCACTGAGCGACCGGGACCAGGCGCTGCGCCTCTCCCAGCGCAACCTGCATCTGGCGGAAAGGGTGATCGAAAGCTCCCTGGAAGGGATCATGATCACCGATGCCGAGGGGCTGATCGAGTCGGTCAACCCGGCCTTTACCCGACTGACCGGCTACAGCCCCGAGGAGGTGATCGGCAAACGTCCATCGGTGCTCAGCTCGGGCCGTCACGACCGCGCCTTCTATCAGCAAATGTGGCAGCAAATCCATCGCGATGGCCACTGGCAGGGCGAGGTGTGGAACCGGCGCAAGAGTGGGCAGATCTACCCCGAGCTGCTCACCATCGCCGCGATCCGCGACGAAGACGAAGCCATCACCCACTACGCCGCCCTGTTCAGCGATATCAGTGAGATGAAGGAAAGCGAGGAGCGGATCCGCAACCTTGCCTACTACGACCCCCTTACCCAGCTACCCAATCGTCGCCTGTTTGCCGATCGACTGGCGGTGGCGATCGCCCATGCCCACCGTCAACAGGGCAAGCTGGCGGTGATGTTTGTCGACCTGGACCGCTTTAAGCGCATCAACGACAGCCTTGGTCACGGGGTGGGCGATGAATTGCTGCAGCAGGTGGCACAACGGCTGATCGACGCGGTGCGCGAGGACGATACCGTGGCGCGCATGGGCGGAGATGAGTTCATTGTTTTGCTTGCCGAGGTGGAGGAGATCGAGCCGGTGGCCCAGGTGGCGCGACGGGTGATCGCGGCGATGACCACCCCCTTCGCCATCGCCGGACAGGAGCTGGTGGTGACCTGCAGCCTGGGGATAAGTATCTACCCGGACGATGGTGAGCAGGCCGACGACCTGATCCAGAACGCCGATACCGCCATGTATCGCGCCAAGGAGGCGGGGCGCAACAGTTTTCAGCTCTACTCCCCGGCGATGAATGCGCGCAGCCTGGAACACCTCTCGCTGGAGGTCTTTCTGCGCAAGGCGCTGGAGGGCGGGGAGCTGGAGGTCTATCTGCAGCCGCTGCTGCGCGCCGATGATGAGTGCATGGTCGGGGCCGAGGCGCTGCTGCGCTGGCAGCACCGCGAGATGGGCTGGGTCTCACCGGCCGACTTTATCCCGCTGGCGGAGGAGACCGGCCTGATCGTGGCCATCGACCGCTATGTGCTGGATACGGTTTGCGCCCGCCTGCAACAGTGGCGCCAGCGTGATCGGGCCGAGGTGTCGGTGGCGGTGAATGTCTCGGTGATGCATTTTCGCCACCCGGACTTTATCGCCGAGATGCGTCGGCGCATCGACCACTACGGCATCGCCGCGCAGCAACTGGTGCTGGAGCTGACCGAGAGCATGTTGATCGAGGATGCGGTGGATAATATCCGCACCATGAATGCGCTACGCAAGATGGGGGTGCGCCTGGCCATCGACGACTTTGGTACCGGCTATTCTTCGCTGAGCTACCTGCGCCGTTTTCCGGTCAGTACCCTGAAGATCGATCGCAGCTTTATCCGCCATGTGGACAGTAACGAGGAGGATGCGGCGATCGTGCGCGCCGTGATCCAGCTGGCCCATAGTTTGAGGCTGATGGTGGTGGCCGAAGGGGTGGAACGGAAGGAACAGCTTGATACGCTGCGCCGGTTCGATTGCGAACTGGTGCAAGGCTTTTTGTATAGCCCGGCAGTGCCGGTGGAGGCGTTTGAGCGCGACTGGCTCGATTTCTAAGTGGGCAACCGGGTGGCGTGGCCGCCACCCGAAGCGCAATGCCTAGCTGCAGCCCTTGGGACGGGGCAGACCGGCGATCTTGTTGGCCGACTTGATCAGCCCGTAGGGGAACAGCGAGTAGATATACTGCTGTGAGCTGCGATCAGGGCCGAATTTTTCCTTCATCAGCTTGGAGAACACACGCGGCTCGGCCACCGAACCATACTCCTCGAAGTATTCGCGGGCGAGATTGATGATGTCCCAGTGTTCATCGGTCAACTCGACGTTTTCGTTTTTGGCGATTCCGTGTGCGACCTGCTCGCTCCATTCGCTCAGATCTTCAAGCCAGCCGGCCTCGCTCAGCAGGATGGTCTTGCCGTCAATATCCAGTTGCATGGTTGTGTCCTCTACTTTATTCGGTTTGAAATCATTAATCTGACTGAATCAGTGTGTTTAATATATAAATACCCAGCACATTAGTCAAGTATTTATTTGCGTTTTTTGTAGGGGGATAAGGAATAGGGGATAGGGGATAGGTCGCGTGCTTGTGCTTGACAACCTTTATGCCAATTGTACAACTGTCTACATGGATATCGTCACAGACGCCAGAGCGAAATTGCCGTAACAGACATGGGTACAGGGCATAGGGCGGGCCGTGCCCGCCGTTTGGTCCTACAGCCCGGATCGGTCAGCAATCATCAATCCGATGCCTAAGCCGCCAGCAACGATGGATATGCGGGTTGCGGGCGAAGTCTTCCGGGAGGGTCTGG
Organism: Ectothiorhodospiraceae bacterium; assembly: GCA_007125455.1. Classification (GTDB taxonomy): domain Bacteria; phylum Pseudomonadota; class Gammaproteobacteria; order Thiohalomonadales; family Thiohalomonadaceae; genus SLDE01. The sequence continues at coordinate 1,298 of SLDE01000058.1, read as the reverse complement.
CGGGAGATCTCTTCCACGTCGAATTCGTCCGCCAGCTGCGGGTCGAGTTTGAAGCGACGGAAGTTGTTGGAGAAGATCAGCGTGCCCTCGCTGGCCAGCAGCGCCATGGCGTGGCGGATCAGTTGGGGATGGTCGCGCTGTACGTCGAAGCTGGCCTCCATCCGCTTGGAGCTGGAGAAGGTTGGGGGATCAAGGAAGATCAGATCAAAGCGCCCCTTGCCCGGCCCCCTGGCCTGGGAGGCGAGCCATTCGGTGCAGTCGCTTTGGATGAAACGGTGTTTGCCTGCCTGTTGCCCGTTCAGGGCCATGTTGCGCCGGGCCCAGTCCAGGTAGGTGTTGGACATGTCCACCGTGGTGGTGGTGGTGGCCCCACCCAGGGCGGCGTGTACCGTGGCCGCGCCGGTGTAGGCAAACAGGTTGAGAAAGCGCTTGCCCCTGGCCTGCTGGCCGATCATCAGCCGGGTGGGGCGGTGATCAAGAAACAGGCCGGTGTCGAGGTAGTCGGTGAGGTTGACCAGCAAGCGGCAGGGGCCTTCACTCACTTCGATGAACTGGCGGCTCTCGGCCAGCTTTTCGTACTGCCCCTTGCCCTTTTGCCGCTTGCGCACCTTGAGTACGATGCGCTCGGACGGGATCCCCAGCGTTTCGGGGAGGATCGCCATCGCCTCCTGTAGACGCTCGGCGGCGGTCTCCGGCGGGATCTTGCTGGGTGCCTGGTATTCCTGCACGTGTAGCCAGTCCTGTTCGCTCTGATAGAGGTCGATGGCCAGGGCGTATTCGGGCATGTCGGCGTCGTAGAGGCGGTAGCAGCGGATCTGTTCGCGTCGGGCCCATTTGCGCAGTCGCTTGAGGTTCTTGCCCAGACGGTTGGCGAACATGACATAGTTGGCGAGCCTGAACGCTATCGCCAGCAGTGTGCGCTCTCCGCCGGACAGGGCCTCGGGATCTGCGTACCCGCCCTCGGGCATCGTACGGCCGTCGTGAAATGCAACACGGTATGTCAGGTTCTCGGATTCGGCGGTAACCGAATACGGAGCCGACAGAGTTCTAAGGAACGCGTTCATATGCGTGCCGAGCTCCTCCAGTACCGTCTGCACAACCGCGTGCGGTCCGTTGGAATAGTGGAAGAAATCTCTGACCGTCTCCAGTGTCTTTCTGACATTCTCGACGTTTCCGAACGACTCCTGGGACCTTCTCAGCTCGGCCAGCGACCGGTCCAAGTTTGCCAAGGTACGTTCCTCGGCTGTTACGGCTCCGGCTACTCTGGCGCGCTCGCGCGCATCCTCCGCCGCGGCTGT
>SLDE01000201.1 GCA_007125455.1 Ectothiorhodospiraceae bacterium | reverse complement strand
TGATCGGGATGGCTGTCGGGCGCTCACTACCCAGCTGCCACCCCACCTGCTGGAGAAGGTACAAGCACTGTTGCCGCCTGAGCAGGGCACGGCAACGGGATCTGTAGCAGCTCAGCAAGAGGATGCTTCGCCATCGTCCCCTGGTGCAGCAGAGGCCGTCCCGACTGCCGCAGCCTCACGGCCAAACCCGGCGGGGCGTGCATCACGTTCGCTACGGATTGATGCAGACAAGCTCGATAGCCTGATCAACCTGGTGGGTGAGTTGGTGATCGCCGGGGCCAGCACGCACCTTATTGCCCAACACATCGCCGACGATCAATTGGTGGAGTCGAATTCGGCGATGCGCCGTTTGGTGGAGGAGATCCGCGATACCGCGCTGCGCCTGCGCATGGTGCCCATTGGCGAGACCTTTAGTCGTTTTCACCGGGTGGTGCGCGATGTCTCCCATGAATTGGGCAAACAGGTGGAGCTGCAGATCGCCGGTGCCGAGACCGAGCTGGACAAGACCGTGGTGGAGAAGATTGGCGACCCACTGATGCACCTGGTGCGCAATGCCATCGACCACGGGGTGGAGAGTGTTGAGCAGCGTCAGGCTGCGGGCAAACCGGAGGCCGGTCAGGTACAGCTTAATGCTTACCACGACTCCGGCAGCATCGTGATCGAGGTGCGCGACGATGGCAGTGGCATCGACGAGATCAAGCTGATGGATAAGGCCATCGCCAAGGGGCTGGCGCAGGGCAATCAGCAGCTCAGTCGCAGCGAGATCCTGCGGCTGATCTTTGAGCCGGGGCTGAGCACCGCCGCCGAGGTGACCTCGCTGTCCGGGCGCGGCGTGGGCATGGATGTGGTGAAGAAGAATATCGAGGCCCTGCGCGGCACCGTCGACGTGGAGAGCGAACTGGGCAAGGGCAGCTGTATCCGTATTCGCCTGCCGCTGACCCTGGCGATCATCGACGGCTTTCTGGTGCAAGTTGGCGAGTCTTCCTATGTGTTGCCGCTGGACATGGTGCATGAGTGCATTGAGATGACTGCAGTGGATCAAAACCACGACCACGAGGGGCAATACATCAATCTGCGCGGCGAGGTATTGCCCTATCTGCATCTAAGCCAGGTCTTTGACGAACAGGAACGGGGCGCACGGCGCAATATCGTGGTGGTGCAGTATGCCGGGCAAAAGGCCGGGCTGGTGGTGGACCAGCTGCTGGGTGAGGTGCAGACGGTGATCAAACCCCTGGGCAAGCTGTTCAACCATCTACGTTGTGTCAGCGGCTCGACCATTCTGGGCAGCGGCGATGTGGCGGTGATCCTGGATGTGGCGCAGCTGCTTCAGTTGGCATCCGAAAATGGCAGCCTGGCCAGCGCGGCTGCCTGAGTGAATACTTTACGGGAGAGAGTGAGATGAAACAGGTGTCGGCGTTATCCGGTATGACAGTCAGGGCCAAGCTGCTCTCCCTATTGGCTGTGGCGATCATCGCCTCGGCGATGCTCGGCGGGGCGGGCTTGAGCGGGATCATGCAGGTGGATCGGGCGATGGGTGAGATCGCCGAGGTGCGTCTGCCCTCGGTACAGGGCCTGTTGGTGGTCAGTGAGGGGCAGACGGCGGTGCGTGCCGCCGATCTGCTGGCCCTTACCTGGGAAAACGACTACCAGGCCCAGGCCCGCTTTGCCGAGGTGTTGCAGATCAAGGAGCGCGCCTGGGACAACATTCGCCACGGTTGGGCGATCTATGAGCCGCTGCCGCAGACCGAGCATGAGGCGGGCCTGTGGAACCAGTTTGTGCGTGAGTGGGATGCCTGGCGGGACACCGACCGCCAACTGACTGAAACCATCAGCGCCCTGAGCCAAAACCGCAGCGTGGAGGGACAACAGGCCCTGTTTGAGCGCCTGTTCACCCAGTTGGATCAAAGCGCTGCACAATTTGCCACTTCTGAAGCGACCCTGAATCGCATCGTGGATCTCAATACCCAGATAGCTGCGGAGGCGGTCGCCGAGGGGCGGGCCGCCGAGCGTCAGGCGATCGTTGGCATGGTGGTGATCGGGCTAATGGCCTCTATCCTGCTGATCCTCTTTGCGCTGTTTATCATCCGCAGCATTCTGCACAACCTTGGCGGCGATCCCCTCTACGCCTCTGAGGTGGTGAGCCGGGTGGCCAACGGCGATCTGGCCACCCGGGTGCAGCTGCGCGCGGGGGATGACAGCAGCATGCTGGCGGCGATCAATCGCATGATCACTAAGCTTTCGCAGATCATGGCCGATGTGCGCTCCGCCTCTGACAATCTTTCCAGTGCCTCGGAGCAGGTCAGCGCCACCGCGCAGTCGATGAGCCAGAGCGCCACCGAGCTGGCCTCCAGCACCGAGCAGAGCAGTTCCTCACTGGAGCAGATGACCGCTTCAGTCAACCAGAATGCGGAGAACGCCCGCGCCACCGACGCTATTGCTACTACTTCTCGCAGCCAAGCCACCGATGGGGGCAAGGCGGTGAAGGAGACTGTGGAGGCGATGCGCAATATCGCCGATAAGATATCCATCATTGAGGACATCGCCTACAAGACCAATCTGCTGGCACTGAATGCCGCCATCGAGGCGGCCCGTGCAGGGGAGCATGGCAAGGGCTTTGCCGTGGTGGCCGATGAGGTGCGCAAGCTGGCTGAGCGCTCCCAGGTCTCGGCGCAGGAGATAAGTACCCTGGCGGGGAGCAGCGTCAAGGTGGCCGAGCGTGCCGGTGAGTTGCTGGATGAGATGCTGCCCAGTATCCAGCGTACCGCCGATTTGGTGCAGGAGATCACTGCCTCTTCCGAGGAGCAGTCTACCGGCATTGCGCAGATCAACGCCGCGGTGGGCCAATTGGATACCGTTTCACAAAACGCCGCTTCCTCTTCCGAGGAGTTGGCGGCCACCGCCGAAGAGATGAACGCCCAGGCCTCCCAGCTGGCCTCCACCATCGCCTTCTTCCGTCTGGAGCAGGGCAGCATGGGGGCCATGACGGCCAGTCCGCGCCAGGTGGCTGCACCGCGTCGTGCCACGCAGGCTGCCCCGGCCCTGCCGCAACCGAGCAAAGGCACCGGACGACGCGGAAGCTACGATGCGGAGGGCGACTTTGAACGCTTTCCCGCCACCGAAACCGCCTGAGGTGTGCCATGCAGACTCAAACATTCAATAGCACCGCCAAATACCTTTCCACCACCGTGAGCGGTCAGCTACTGGCCATTCCGGTGGGGCAGGTCAAGGAGATCGTCGAGGCCGGGGCGGTGGTGCGCTTACCGCTAATGCCCTCCTGCATCCTTGGCAGTTTCAATCTGCGCGGCAACGGGGTGCCGGTGGTAGACCTTTCCCAGCGCCTGGCACTAGGGCAGGCGGCCGCCAGTGAGCGTAGTTGCATTGTGATCGTCGACTCCCCCGGCAAGCGGCATAGTGCGCGGGATGTCGGGCTGTTGGTGGATGAGGTGAACGAGGTCTTTGACCTGCTTCCGGAGCAGATCGAAGAGGCCCCATCCTTCGATGGCGATATCCCGGTGGACTATATGCACGGCATCGGCAAGAACGATGGCCAGTTTGTGGTGTTGTTGAATATCACCCGCCTGCTGGACATGGCGGATTTGGCAGAGCCGGGACATCACCACCCGGATTTGTCCCTGGAGACGGTGAACGCGGCTGCGGCCGGGGAGGTGCAAAATGGATGAGGCGATGCAGAACGAGGAACTTGAGCAGCAAAAGGTGCTGTTGTTTCTGTTGGGGCAGGAGACCTTTGGTCTGCCCATCGTCCATGTGCGGGAGATCATCGAATATGAGGGGGTGAGTCGGGTGCCAATGATGCCCTCCCATGTGCGTGGGGTGATCAATCTGCGTGGCAATGTGGTACCCATCGTCGATCTCTCTGCCCGGCTGGGCCGTCATCCACTGAAGTCGGGCAAGCGCACCTGTGTGGTGGTGATGGAGTTGGCCTTCGATGAAGAGACCATGGAGTTGGGGGTGATGGTGGATGCGGTCAGTGAGGTGATCGACATAGACAGTCGCGAGATCCAGCCTGCACCGGGTTTTGGGGCCGGGATCCGCGAGGAGTTCATCGCCGGGATGGGGCGCATCGCCGAACGCTTTGTGGTGCTGCTGGAGCAGGCCACCACCTTCAATATCTAGGAGTTGGCCAGCCTACAGCGCTCCATGTCCACAGCCAGCGGGGCTGCGCAATGAACGCCACGGTGGCTGCACTGACCTTCCCCGGCCCGTTGCAGGGAGCGATGGCCGAAGGGGCAATGCACATTCGCGATCATGAGTTTCAGCGCCTGCGCGATCTGATTGCACGGCTGTCCGGGATTGAGCTGGCTGGCCATAAAAAAGGGCTATTGGTGGGGCGCTTGGGTCGGCGCCTGCGTGAGTTGGGGATCCATGATTTTGAGCATTACTATGCGCTGGTGAACAACCCGGCCAACAGCCAGGAACGTCAGGTGTTGCTCAATCTTATCACCACCAACGAGACCTATTTCTTTCGCGAGGATCGCCACCTTAACTGGTTGCAGCAAAAGCTGCTGCCGCAGCTTGCTACGGTAAATGAGATCCGTCTGTGGAGCGCGGCCTGCTCCTCCGGCGAGGAGGCCTACAGCCTGGCGATGATCATTGACGAGGCCCGGCACGGACGCGGTTATCAGATCCTCGGCACCGACATCAGCGAGCGGGTGCTGAACGTGGCGCAGCAGGGGATCTATCCACTGGAGGCGGTCGCGAAGATCCCGCGCCCCTATTTGCAACAGTACTGCCTGCAGGGGGTGCGTGAGCAGGTGGGAAACCTGCGGGTAGTGCGCCGCCTGCGCGAACACACCGAGTTTCGCAAGCTCAATCTCAATGATCGCTGGCCTGAGCTGGGGCGCTTTCATGTGATCTTTTTGCGCAATGTGATGATTTATTTCAACCAGCAGACCAAGCGTGAGCTGGTACACAAGCTGGCCGAACGCCTTCACCCCGGCGGGCATTTGATCGTGGGGCTTTCCGAGACCATCAACGGCATGCACGATGGCTTTAGCGTGGTGGCCCCGTCGATCTACCGTTGGCAGGGGTGACGGGCATCATGCAGGCTGGTGAATAAAAGGGGAGAGGAATGGCAGCTATCAAGGTGATGATCGTCGACGACTCGGCGGTGGTACGGCAGGTACTTGGGCAGGTACTCAATGCCGATGCGGGGATCGAGGTCATCGCTACGGCCCCCGATCCCCTGTTTGCGCTGCGCAAGATGGAGCAGCAATGGCCCGATGTGATCGTGCTGGATATCGAGATGCCGCGCATGGACGGCATTACCTTTTTAAAAAAGCTGATGCAGGAACACCCCACCCCGGTGGTGATCTGCTCCTCCCTTACCGAGCGGGGGGCCGAGATCACCATGCAGGCGATGTCCGCCGGGGCGGTGGAGATCATCACCAAGCCCCGTTTTGGCGCGCGGGGGTTTTTTATGGAAGAAAAGGAGACACTCACCCAGGCGGTGCGCTCGGCCGCAAGGGTGCGCTCCGATCGCTTGGCCTCCGCCCCGGCGGTCGCTCGGGCGAAGCCGGTGGCGCGCATCGCCCCGGCGAGTACCGATTTGGGCCGTACCACCGACAAGGTGATCGCCATCGGTACCTCCACTGGTGGCACCCAGGCCTTGGAGCGGGTGTTGGTGGCGCTGCCGCGTACCGTGCCGGGGATCGTGGTGGTGCAGCATATGCCGGAGAAGTTTACCGCCGCCTTTGCCCAGCGCCTGAACAGTG
>SLDE01000236.1 GCA_007125455.1 Ectothiorhodospiraceae bacterium | reverse complement strand
TTGCCCCTTGCCCCTTGCTCCTCGTACCCCGCACCGATGGTGCAGGTGCCGGGAGGGTGATGGTGTTTTGAAGCCTAATGCCGCCCTATCTTGCCACTTGCCCCTTGCCCCTTGCCCCTCGCCACGCAGCACCTGTCAATGACGGGCAGGGCCTGGGTGATTAACGGGTTACTTGGCGTAGCGCCAAAGCTGTTCGAATACTGCCCGCTCCTGTGTGGCGATCGCTTCCAGCTGCGCGGCGATGGCCTTTAGCCCCCCCTGTTGACGATCACGGATATAGCCTGCGCTGCTGAGGGCAAACCCACGCCAGTGATCCCCTACTTCGGTCATTTCTTCGGAGATGGCCTGTAGCGCGGTATCCCCCAACTCTTCCGCCGCCTGTTGCAGAAAGGAGGCGTACATAAAGCGAAAGCCGGCCCCGCCGGTGCCGATCTCTTCTTGCATGCGCACGATGTTGCCGAGAAACAGGCGGGCGTAGCGCGGGTCGGCCTTGTGGTCGAGCTTTTCCAGTTGGCCTGCCAGGCTGTGGATCCCCCGGGTGCCGATAAAGGGCAGCGGCAGTTTGCACATCTGAAAGGCGCTCTTGCGCAGCGCGCGCGGCAGGCTGTGTTGCAGGTTGTAGTTCTCCGGCACCTGCCGGGGGTAGTAGAGCAGCCCCTTGGGGGCGAACACCCCCTTGGCGAAGCGGGCCTTTTGCAGTGCCTCAGCAGGGCAGCGCACCGGGTGTTCGAACACCGGGTCGCTGATCAGGTAGTCGTCCCCGTCCTTGCCGTAGACAAGCAGGTTGTGGGCGTTAAAGTGAAAGCGCATCTCCGCTGGGAAGTAGGGGAGCCAAAACACCGAGGTTTGCAGTCCCACCACGTGACCTGCGTCCAGATGGCGATCCAGATCGGCCATCGCCTCGGCAGGATCGCGATAGCGGTGGCGCACCATGCCAATGCCCAACTGTTTGGCCAGGGTGGCAATGATCGCACCGGGCCACATGCGGTAGGCGGTGAGTGGCAGGCCACCGACCTTCACCCAGGGCATGTGGATAAAGGTGATCCCGGCGCCCAGGCCAAAGGCCATTGCCTCGCTGATCGGCAGGCCGTGGTGGCGCAGCAGTGCGGAGATCGCGCCGGTTTCGCAGTGCGCGGCGTGCTGGTGTTGGTAGTCCTTTTTCATTTGACTGTCGTTTTCTCGAACATTGGGGGAGAGGGGGCGAGTAGATACGTTATTTGTCATCTTTCATGCGGTGTTTGTGGTAGCTTGCGCAGGGCCTCGATGCTCAGGCCCAGGGCGTCGGCGTAGCGTTGTAGCAGCGTCTGATTGAGCTTGGCGAACACCTTGGGGTGCAGGTGGCGGCGCACCCGCCAGCGCCACAGGCCGGTGGCTTGGGCCAGGGTGAGCCGATCCATGCGTTTGTCGTACATGTGGTATTCCAGCGGGGCGCTCTGCCCGGCGGCTACTCGCAGGCGCGCCTCATCGCGCAGGCGGGCGAACTCTTCCAGTGCCTGGCTGGTGACGATCTCTTCCATCTTTGAACCGGTGGAGGGGACGACCTGGTAGTGGCCATCGCGGCTGGTGGCGTACATCGCCTTGCGCTCGCCGCCAAAGGTGCGGTTGTGTTCCTGGGGGACCTGGTCAACTTCCATCTTATACCACCGTGAGCTGCATGAAGGCGCTGGAGAAGCGTCCGCTCTCGGGCACGAAGCAGAGCAGGCGCTGGCCACCTTGCAGTTGGCCAGAGTGGAGTAGTTCGTCCAGCATGATGTAGATCGCCGCCGAGCCGGTGTTGCCCTTGCGGCTTAGGTTGGTGAACCAGCGTGCCTGTGGGATGGGAAAGCCGATCCGCTCCAGCCCGGCGGCCAGGCGGGGACGGAAGTACTCCGAGGACATGTGCGGTAGGAACCAGGCGTAGTCGTCCGGGCTGATCCCGCGCCGCTGGATGATCGCGGGCAGGGTCTGCTCCACGGTCAGCTCGACGATGCGCTGGTTGAGCAGTTTGACGTCCTGCTTGACGGCCATCAGCGAGCGCTCACCCCATTGCTGCGGATGGTAGTTGCGCCAGCCTTTGAGTTGCCCATCCGCGTCTTTGTCGCCTCCGGCGTACATGCAGGGCTCGGCCTGGTGGGCGTGGGAGACCATCTCGATCCAGTCGATGCGCAGCTGGGTGCCCGTGCCAGCGGGCTGATCCTGCAGCAGCAGCGCACCGGCCCCGTCGGAGAGCATCCAGCGCAAAAAGTCTTTTTCGAAGGCGATCTCCGGGCGCTGTTGCAGTGCCTCGACCCGGTGTTGTGATTCGGCACTGAAGTGTTCGGCCCGCATGAAGCTGGAGGCCAGTTCCGAGCCGGTGGCCACGGCGTTGTCGCTATTGCCACTGGCTACTGCGAGCCAGGCCTGCTTGAGGGCGGCGATCCCGGCGGTGCAGATCCCTGCGCTGCTATAGACCTCGCAGGGGCCAATACCCAACTCGCCGTGTACCATCACCCCATGGCCGGGCATCAGCTGATCCGGTGAACTGGTGCCGCAGCACAGTAGTTGTAGCTGGGGCAGCACAAAGCCTGGCACCGCCAAGCGGCGGATCGCCTCGGCGGTAAGCTGGGTATTGTTGTGGGTGAAGGTGCCGCCTTGCGGATCGATGGCGTAATGGCGCTGGTGGATGCCGTTGTTGCGCAGCACAACGGCTCGAGCACGGGAGGGCACGCCCTCAACCATGCCCAGTACCTGCTCCATCTGGTCATTATTCACCGGGGGGTTGGGTAGAAATTGGCTGCTGGCGGTGATGTAGACCGGTTTAATCATGGGTGAATGTCGCCATACGTTGTGTGCCAGAGCCGGAGGGTTGTTCGAAATAGGCCTTTTGCGCCATCAGTTTGCGGCGTAGCAGCGGGCGCAACAGGGTGCGCAGCAACATACTCATCGGCACCACGGTGATGATCAGGGTGAGCAAAAAGACGATGTAGGCACGCAGCGCGATGCGGCGCGCAGCTGTACCGGGTGGGCCGAGGCGACGCAGCAGTTTGCCCCAGATCATAAAGCTGCGCCGACCGATCCGCTCGCTGGGGATCAGGCGGATATCCACCACGGCTGCCTCCAGCCCGTGCAGTAGTGGACCGGGGCCGCGCTCCTCGTCCCTGTCCAGCGCGGCGACCAATGCCTGGCCGAAGCGGCTGGCCCTCCCGATGGTCTGCTCACTCAGCCCGGCGACGGGCAACCAACCGCCGGGGCGACCCTTGTTGCCGGTGAGCATCCAGCGCGGGGTGGTGATGAAGGTGAGCAGGCTGCTGCCCTGATCCACCAGGGCAACGTTATCGAGCAGGCGCGCCCCGGCCTGTGTCAGTAGCTGTTTGACCTGCTCCTGGGCCATCAGCCACATATTGCGACAGGCGATCACGGTGACCACCGGCTTGTCCTTGAGCAGTGCCTTGCCCTGGCTGGACTGGAGAAAGGCGGTGATCGGCTGGGCGGGGGAGAGAAACCACACCTGATAGGCGAGGATCACCAGATCAAACTCCACCCCCTCGGGCAATTGCCAGGGCTGCAGTGGGCGTGGCTCATGGTAGACCGTCTCGGGGAAGGTGTCGACGAAGTCCAGCAGCGGCCAGGGGAAGGGGTAGTCCTGCTGTGGCCGCAGTGCGAGCTGGTGCAGGGCGATCCCCTCCGCCGCCTCTAGCGGTGCACACAGCTTGTGCACCACTTCGGAGAGCTGGCCAGTTTGTGAATAGTGGATAACCAGGACGTTCTTCATACCAGAGTGAGCGCGAGCGCGTATCTTTCCTATTCAAAACCGCCTATTTTACATGGATCGGTTACCTAAGGTTAGGGTGATACGAAGCCAATATCCCTGCCAGGGGTGCTTGAATTGTTATCCGCCGCCCATATTGAGCAAGTAATCGTTACAGCACAGTTTTTTGGAGGTTTTTCCCGTGCGAATGGACAAATTGACTACCAAGTTCCAAATGGCGTTGGCCGATGCCCAGTCCCTGGCGATCGGTCGTGACCACCAATTCATCGAGCCGGTCCACCTGATGACCGCGATGCTCGACCAGGAGGGCGGCACGGTACGTCAGATGCTGGCCCAGGCCGGAGTAAATGTGAACGGCCTGCGCACCCAGCTCGGCGGTGCCCTGGATCGCCTGTCTTCGGTGGAGGGGGCCGGGGGGGATATCCACGTCTCCAATGACACCGCGCGCCTGCTCAATATGACCGACAAGCTGGCCCAGCAGCGCAAGGACAGCTACATCTCCAGCGAGCTGTTCGTGCTGGCCGCCGTGGAAAACAAGGGGCAGTTGGGTGATCTGTTACGCGAGAGCGGCGCCAGCAAGGAGGCGCTGGAGAAGACCATCGACGCCATGCGCGGCGGCCAGAAGGTGGACGACCCCAACGCCGAAGAGCAGCGCCAGGCGCTGGAAAAGTACACCATCGATCTCACCGAGCGGGCCGAGCAGGGCAAGCTGGACCCGGTGATCGGGCGCGATGACGAGATCCGCCGTGCGGTGCAGGTGTTGCAGCGGCGCACCAAGAATAACCCGGTGCTGATCGGTGAGCCGGGGGTGGGCAAGACCGCCATCGTCGAGGGGCTGGCACAGCGTATCGTTAACGGCGAGGTGCCCGAGGGGATCAAGGGCAAGCGCCTGCTTTCGCTGGACATGGGGGCCTTGATCGCCGGGGCCAAGTTCCGTGGTGAGTTCGAGGAGCGCCTTAAGGCGGTGCTCAACGACCTGTCCAAACAGGAAGGGCAGATCATCCTGTTCATCGACGAGATCCACACCATGGTCGGGGCCGGCAAGGCGGAGGGCTCCATGGACGCCGGGAACATGCTCAAGCCAGCCCTGGCCCGTGGCGAGCTGCACTGCATCGGTGCCACCACCCTGGACGAGTACCGCCAATACATCGAAAAGGATGCCGCGCTGGAGCGCCGCTTCCAGAAGGTGCTGGTGGGCGAGCCCAGTGTCGAGGACACCATCGCCATCCTGCGCGGGCTGAAAGAAAAGTACGAGGTGCACCACGGGGTGCAGATCACCGATCCGGCCATCGTCGCCGCTGCCACCCTGTCGCACCGTTATATCACCGACCGCCAGCTGCCCGACAAGGCCATCGACCTAGTGGACGAGGCCGCTTCGCGGATCCGCATGGAGATCGATTCCATGCCCGAGGATATGGATCGCCTGGATCGTCGTCTGATCCAGCTCAAGATCGAACGCGAGGCGCTAGCCAAGGAGAACGATGACGCCTCCAGGAAGCGCCTGGAACACCTGGAGGAGGAGATCCAGCGGCTGGAGGCGGAATACGCCGAGCTGGATACCCTGTGGAAGAACGAAAAGGCCGCGCTGCAGGACAGCCAGCATGTCAAGGAGGAGCTGGAGCGTGCCCGCCAGGAATTGGAGACAGCACGTCGTGCCGGTGATCTGACCCGCATGTCCGAGCTGCAATACGGGCGTATCCCCGATCTGGAAAAGTCCCTGCAAATGGCCGAGGCCTTCGAACCGCAGGAGACCAAGCTACTGCGCAACAAGGTGGGTGACGAAGAGATCGCCGAGGTGGTCTCCAAGTGGACCGGGATCCCGGTGGCCAAGATGCTCGAAGGGGAACGCGATAAACTGCTGCGCATGGAAGAGGCCCTGCACCAGCGGGTGGTCGGTCAGGACGAGGCGATCCGCGCGGTGGCCGATGCCATCCGCCGCTCCCGCGCCGGTCTGTCCGATCCCAACCGCCCCAATGGCTCCTTCCTGTTCCTTGGCCCCACCGGGGTGGGCAAGACCG
>SLDE01000060.1 GCA_007125455.1 Ectothiorhodospiraceae bacterium | reverse complement strand
GGCAAGTGAGTGCCGCCCAGAAAGGGATCATTGACCACCACCATATCCCCCGGCTGCCAATCCATGCCCCCGACGATGTCGCGCATCGCATAGGCCATGCTGCCCAGGTGCACCGGGATATGGGCCGCCTGGGCGCAAAGCTCGCCCTGAGGGTCGAACACCGCACAGGAGTAGTCCAGGCGGTCGCGGATATTGGGCGAGAAGGCACTGCGCCGCAGCACCGCCCCCATCTCGTCACATACCGCCTCGATGCGGCTGGCAAACAGGCCAAGTTCGATTACGTTCACAAGGAAGACTCACCCCAAGTTATCCAGTGAGCGATGCGCTCACGCGCCCGCCCAAGGCGCCCCTTTCCCACACAACCAATCGAGCCAAGCATCAAGCCTGCATGGAGCACCGCCAATCGGGATAAGCGAAAAACACTGGGTGCCTTTAGCCCAGTAGCCACAAAGTCATCGTCTTCAGGAAAAACCAACTCATCAAAGTGTTCGACAGCTTGGTGCAACCGAGAAGAAACCATGCACACCAGCCAATCACCACGCCCACCGGGCGCTTCCTGGAGAAGAAGTACGGGGCGCAACTTGGACCCACTGAGATCTGTGTACGGGAAAGGAGTTAAAGCGATCTGTCCAGCTTCCCTCATAACCATCTCTCCTTGATATCATTTTGAGAATAGGTTGGTTCCTCATCCTCCAAGCCCTGCATCGCTCGCTCCATGGAGAACTTGGAAAAGCCCATCTCATCCCACTCCTCGTACGATTCGCCCAAGTTTGTGGAAAACCGGCTGGCGAGATAGTCGATAAAATCAACCACCTCGGCCTGCTTATCTGCTGGGAGTGTCTGCAATTTCTCGATCAGGTGTGCGTAGTTCATACAGTGCGACCCAATTCATCTCATAAACAATCAGCATAGTATCCCCAGCGCAGGTAACAATCAAAATGCTGCTATGCTCTTATGGAGCATAGACGAGGTGCCGCATGTTGATAAAACGACCCGCCCCCATCCCAGCCAGCGAGATCACCGATGAGCCCATCTATCGAGAGCGGCGGCGCTTTCTCGGCCAATTCGCCCTGGGCAGTGGTGCGCTGCTGTTGCCCGGGATGCTCACCGCCGATGAGCGCCCACCCCGTTTTGATGAAGTGGCCCCCGGCCCCTTCGGCACCGACGAGGGCCTGACCAGCTACGGCGATGTCACCAGCTACAACAACTTCTTCGAGTTTGGCACCGGCAAGGAAGACCCCAAGCGCCACGCGCATCAACTCCAGACCCGCCCCTGGAGCATAATGGTCGAAGGCCACGCCGAACGCACCGGCCCCATCGACATCGAGGACATCCTGCGCCTGCACCCACTGGAAGAGCGCATCTACCGTATGCGCTGCGTGGAGGCCTGGTCGATGGTGATCCCCTGGGTGGGCTTCCCACTCGCGGCGCTACTCAAACACGCGCAGCCCACCTCCCGCGCCAAGTACGTCGAATTTACCACTCTGCACGATCCCGAACAAATGCCCGGCCAGCGCGATCGACGCATCCTCCCCTGGCCCTATGTCGAGGCGCTGCGCATCGACGAGGCAATGCACCCACTGACCATCCTCGCGGTAGGTCTGTATGGGCGCGAAATGCCCAACCAGAACGGCGCGCCGCTACGGCTGGTGGTGCCATGGAAATACGGCTTCAAGAGCATCAAGTCCATCGTGCGGATCCGCCTGCTCGACACCCAGCCGCGCACCACCTGGCACCAGAGCGCCCCTCGCGAATATGGCTTCTATGCCAACGTAAACCCCGAGGTGAACCACCCCCGCTGGAACCAAAGCCGCGAACGGCGCATCGGCGAGCTGCGCCGACGCACCACCCTCCCCTTCAACGGCTACGCCGAGGAGGTAGCACAACTGTATCGCGGTATGGATTTACACAAAAACTACTAATTCGCCTGCGCCTTCCAAGGAAATCCACGATGACCACCGGTTCAAGCTAAAATGCATTCGCTCCCCAGCATGCCTGCCGCCATCTCCCCGCTGTGCCGTTTACAGGTGCTTAAGCGCTCACTTGCCTGGCTCGCCCTCCTGCTCCTGTGTGTACCACTCACCCCGACCCATGCCGACCAGCACGAGGGGCAATCACTAACCGAGTTTCGCCAACTCCTTGAAGGGAGCTTTCAGCCACTTGGCGAGCAGGTGGCCGAGATCGACCAGGCACCCGCTCAACGCTGGTCGACCGAGTCCCCGGCTGAGACGGCACGAGAAAAGCTGGCCATCCCCACCCTCTCGGAAAACGAGGCCTTAATCTGGCAGGAGGTCTTGCAACTTGAAAACGAGGGGGATGAACGACTGAAGCGCGCACTGGAGCGCGCCGCCCAGACACGCGACTATGCACAACGCCTGCACCGGGCCGAAGCGCATCTGCTGGATATCCTGTCCAGGATCGAGGCGGCTGCCGATGACCAGGTGCCGCGTTCCCTGCCACAGATCCAGGCCGAGATCCGCCAACTGCGCATGCGCCAGAGCCTGTTGCGCAGCGAGCTGGAGCAAAAACAGCAGGCCATGCAGCAGCTTGATGAGCAGTCTAAAACCCAGCATGCCGCCCTTGAGCCCCTGCGCCAAGAGATCGAGGAGCTATCCCTGCCGACAGAGCAGGAAGAACCCAGCGCTTTCCACGAAGCACATCAGGCCCGGCAGCTCGCCATTCAGCGTCTGGCCGAGGCCCGCATGCTGGCGCTACAACTGGAACAACAGCTCCTTCCTGCCAGCATGACCATCCTACAACTCGAACTGGATGCACTGGAACATGAACTTCGCCTACTCAACCCGCACCTTCAGCAGGTGGAGTCCGAATTCCAACGACGCTCCACGGAAGAGCTGCGCGAGCTGGGGGACGCCCTACAACGGCTCGAAGCACGCGGCCCCGAAACGCTGACACGCTTTGAGGGCGAGTTACAGGGGCTACACGAGCGCCTGGACAATATCGCCACCCATCACGAAAGGATGCGCAGCCTTCAAGGCAAGCTCACCGGCTACCTCGATCATGAGGCACGCCTAAGCCAGACCCTGCGTGGTGTGCATGAACGCATGGAGATCAGCAGCCTATCCGAGGCCCTGAGGCTACAGTTCCTCGAAGAACAAAAACGCCTGGGTGAATTTATCGAGGCACGCCATGAGATACCACGGCTCGAACGTGAACTGACCCAGTCCAGACTGCGGGTCATCTCACTGCGCGAGGAGCGTCGCGATCTGCTCGCCGAACTGGCGGATGTCGACGACCCGGCCCTGATGGAACTACGCCAACTGCGCACTCGCGTACTCGAGGCGCAGCTCGGGGCCGAGGTGCAGCTGGCCGAGCAGATCCGCCAGAACGAACTGGCGTTGCAGGCCGCGATCAAACGGGGCAACAAACTGGACCAACTGCTGCGTGAAACCCTGCTATGGTGGCCCAGCCACACCAGCGTCGGCATCGACTGGCTGAGACATTTCCCAAAGGCCACGGTACAGCTGTTCAATGCGAGCGATTGGCAGGGGCTCACCCGCACGATGGAAGGGTTCAGCTGGGTAAAGTCACTCACCACCCTGCTATTTCTCTTGCTGCTGGTGGTGCTGTGGCGCTGGGGCACACATGCCACCAAACGCGCGGAAGAGACCGCCCATCACAACACCGCCAGCATCCGCCCAACCTTCCTGGCGATTGGCGCAGCCCTGCTAAAGGCCTTGCCGATCCCCCTCTTGCTACTGACCGCCGCGTTCCACCTGGAAGGAAGCCCAGAGGCCACCCCGGCTGCAGAGGTGCTGGCCCAGGCACTCAGCCATGCCGCAGGCTGGTGGCTGGCCGGCCATTTGTTGCTACTGTTCACCACACCACACGGCGTCGGCACAGTACACTTCCAGTGGAATACGCTACTGGCACAGCGAATACACCACGGCCTCACCTGGTTTCTGCCAGCACAACTGCTGCTGGTGATCCTGCTCGCACTGACCCTCGGCCATCCGAAAGAACTGATCTACGATACCTTTGGTCGTATCGCTTTGTTGCTGCTAGTGGGACTGATCACCCTGCTCACCTGGCGGCTGCTGGCACCCGCGGGCAGCGAACACGGGGGCTTCTTCCCCAGTGGCAAGCGCCGCCTGTTGCGGCTGGCTCTGAGCGGCCTGTTCGTGCTGATGATGGGGCTGATCCTCGGCGGCTACCTGCTGACCGTGGCCGAGCTTATGCCGAGGATCACCAACACCCTGATCCTGCTTAGCCTGATCTGGCTACTCTCCTCCCTCGCGGTGCGCATGCAGATATTGAGCGAAAATCGACTACGCATCAAACGCACACGTAACCAACCGGTCAGGGTCGTGAGTGATGAATCCGGCACCATCGCAGCGGCTGATGGCGAGGGAAAACTGCCCGACGCGCATCCAAGCATCGAGAACATTAACCTACAGATGCGCACCCTCCTGAGCACCGCCACCGTGGGCAGCATCGTGATAGCACTATTATGGGTGTGGGCCGACGTACTGCCCGCCTTGAGCTGGCTGGATAGTGTGCAGCTCTGGTCCAGAAGCATCATGAGCGGCGAAACGGAGATTATCCAAATCATCACCATGCAGGATCTGCTGCTGGCGCTGCTGCTGGGCGGATTATTTATCCTGGCGGCAATGAACCTGCCGGGTCTGGTGGAGGTTCTGCTAGCGCACAGCAAGCTGGCCGATGCCACCCACAGCTACGCGGTTGCCACCCTGCTGCGCTATGGCCTGGCGGTGGTTGCCGTTGTCGTCGTCTTCTCGCTACTCGGCCTACGCTGGAGCGAACTGCAGTGGATGGTTGCGGCGCTCACCCTGGGCGTGGGTTTCGGCCTGCAAGCAGTGGTGATCAACTTCGTCTCCGGCCTAATCATCCTATTCGAGCGGCCGATCCGCGTCGGTGACACGATCACCGTCGGCGAATACAGCGGCAAAGTCGCCCGGATCCGCACCCGTGCAACCACGATCATCGACTGGGACAACCGCGAGGTCGTGGTGCCCAACAAAACCTTCATCACCGAACGGCTAATCAACTGGACGCTAACCGACAACATCACGCGCCTGGTGATCCCCGTCGGGGCCAGCTACAACTCAAACCCGGAGCAAGTCCTGGCGATCCTCGCCCAAGTGGCCGCAGACCATCCCATGGTGCTAAACGAACCGGAGCCATCGGTCTACTTCGTAGAAGTGACCGACAACTCACTCAAATTCGAATTGCGTGTCTATGTCAGCCAAATGAAAGAACGCCTGCTCACCAAGAGCGAACTACTGGTGGCCATCATCAAAAGCTTCCGCGAAGCGGGGATAGAGATTGCCTACCCACAGATGGACCTGCATATCCGCGACCTGCCAACGCCCGATGCACACTAACGGCCAGGCATATGGAGAGTCTTAAGACATAACGCTACCGCTGAGCCGAGCCCGTTAGCACGATGGCTCCGGCGGTTTGTTGGGCGTTCACGGCTTCAGCTTGATAGCATACCGTAGTACAGGACATCCACCACTCGACTAGGCAGTATCAACCAGTCCGCACCACCTATCCTCGAATGCCTCAACCTCGCACCCTACCGCCTGACGGACCATCTGCGTGGAGAAACCATCATTGAAAAGCCAGTCATGCTTGGCTAGGTAGAGAAGCTGAAACAGGCGGTTGTCAGCGCCGAGCGAAAGTTCGTCAAAGGACTCACCGAAGCCCAGAGCTTGTTCAGACCACCTTTGTATACCTGATCACCAACGTATCTCACAGCACACCATCCTTCCACGCCTTGTGGAGGATCGCCTATTGCTGAGCATCACT
>SLDE01000117.1 GCA_007125455.1 Ectothiorhodospiraceae bacterium | reverse complement strand
GGTGAATATCATCGCTATGGTGCTTAAGTTCGGCGATCGCACCCAGATTGGGGCGGTGCTGCTAGCCACCTCCCTGGTGGCCAATCTGCAGTTGATCATCGCTGCCATGCTGTGGGCTTATGCGGCCAATGTGGCGGCAGATGGCATGACGGCGGCGATGATGGCCAGCATTGTCTCGCTCTCGGCCGGGGCGCTGCTGGCGAATCTTATCTCGGTGGTGTTGTTGATCATCGAAACCGTCAATCTGCGTCGCTGAATGCTTTTGCCACTGAGGGCCCAGGGCAACACGCTGCGGTACTGGTGGTGCCGCATGTTCTCCGTGACCTCTGGCAATGATGTGAATGGGATAACGGCATGAACCAGGTGATCTTTTTGTTTTTGCGCCGTATGCGTACCCCCTTACTGGTACTGCTGGCGGCCTATGCCATTGCAATCCTTGGCTTGGTCATGATCCCCGGCGTGGATGATCAGGGCGAGCCCTGGCGGATGGGCTTTTTTCATGCCTTTTATTTTGCCAGCTACATGGCCACCACCATCGGCTTTGGTGAGGTGCCCTACGAGTTTACCGATGCACAGCGCATGTGGGTGGTGTTTTGCATCTACCTGACGGTCAGTGCCTGGTTGTACGCCTTCGGCAAGATCGTTACGCTGGTGCAGGATCCGGCCTTTCGCCAGGCGGTGACCGAGCAGGCCTTTACCCGTAGTGTGCGCCATATCCGCGAGCCGTTTTACATTGTCTGCGGCTATGGGGATACCGGTGCCTTGCTGGTGCAGGGGATGACCCGGCGTGGGATGCGTTGTGTGGTGGTGGACAAGCGCAGTGAGCGCATCAACGAGCTGGAGCTGGAGGATCTGGGGGTGCATGTGCCGGGGCTGTGTGCCGATGCCAGCCTTTCGCTCACCCTCAAGGAGGCGGGTCTGCAAAGCCACCATTGTGTCGGGGTGGTGGCACTCACCGACGATGATCATGTCAACCTCAAGATCGCCATCACCACCAAGCTGCTTCATCCGGGGGTTCAGGTGATCTGCCGTGCCGAGCACCACGATGCGCAGGCCAATATGGCCTCCTTTGGTACGGATTACATCATCAACCCCTACGATACCTTTGCCACCCGGCTGGCCCTGGCCTTGCACTCTCCCGGCAGCCACCTGCTGCATGAGTGGCTTACCGGGGTGCCAGGCAGCCCCTTGCCTGCGCCGCTCTACCCGCCCCTTGGTACCTGGGTATTGTGTGGTTACGGGCGCCTGGGCAAGGCGATCCGTGAGCGCCTGGATGCCGAGGGGATCCCCTCGGTGATCATTGAGGCCAATCCGGACGTGACCGGTTGCGAGGAGTTCTGCGTGGTTGGCCGCGGCACCGAGGCCGAAACCCTCAGTGCGGCAGGGGTCGAGCGGGCGGTGGGGATCGTCGCCGGTACCGATGATGATGCCAATAACCTCTCGGTGGTGATGACCGCCGCGCAGCTGAATCCGGATCTGTTCATGGTGGCGCGGCAAAACAAGTGTGATAACGATGATGTGTTTCAGGCTGCATTGCTGGATTTGGTCATGCAGCGTAGCGAGATCATCGCCCGCGATATCCTGGCCCTGCTCACCACCCCCTTGCTGGAACGATTCCTGACGCTGATCCGGGACAAGGACAATGACTGGGCCAATGAAAAGGTCAGCCGCCTGACAGCCGTCGTGGGCGAGACGGTACCCGAGACCTGGCTGGTTTCCCTGGATAAAAGACACTCCCCGGCGGTGTTTGGTATGCTGGAGGCGGGTGAGGTGTTGACACTAAACACCCTGCTGCGCGATTCACGCAACCGTGATGAACAAATCGACGCGGTGGCCCTGATGCTTAAACGCCGTGGAGGTGATGTGTTGCTCTTTCCTGACGATCGCCTGGAGCTGCAGGTCGAAGATCAGCTGCTGATGGCTGGCAGCCCGCACTGTGCCAACCGCCTGGGGTGGGTGCTGCAAAATAGCAACGCCTTGCGCTATGTCCACTGTGGCGAGGAGCAGGCCATGGGCTGGCTCTGGCGTGTGCTGAATCGGGGGGTGGCATGAGTGCTGCCTCGCACAATCAACTGACCCAACTGCAGGCCCACCTCGATAAGGTGCAGCGGATCGCCTCCCTGGGTACCTGGGAGTTGGATATCAGCACTGGCCAGCTGGCCTGGTCGAAGGAGATCTATCGGATCTTCGAGTTGGACCCGGCGGTGTTCGAGCCCAGCTATGAAACCTTTCTTGAGCTGATACATCCCGATGATCGGAGCAAGGTGGACACTGCCTACAAACAGTCCCTGGAACAACGCCAAGCCTACGATATCATCCACCGCCTGCGCATGGCAGACGGGCGGGTAAAATATGTGCATGAGCAGTGCGAAAGTGTCTTTGCGGACGATGGCAAGCCGCTTCAGTCCTTTGGGGTGGTGCAGGATGTCACCGAACAATACCTTACTCGCCAGGCCCTCTCCCTGCTGGCTACCCGGCTTGCCCCACTCAGTGGTAATGATTTCTATCAAGGGGTATCTCGCTACCTGTGTGAGGCCCTGGAGCTGGACATCGCCTTTGTCGGACAGCTCAATGAGGAAGGCACCGAGGTGAACGCCTGCGCCGGCTGGATGGACGGGCAGGCGCTGGCCCCGTTTAGCTATGAGCTGACCGGCACCCCCTGCGCCAACGTGATGGAACGTGCGCACGCGATCCATCCGCATGATATCCAGGTCCAGTTTCCCAGTGACACCCTATTGGTGGAAATGGGTATCGAGTCTTATATCGGCAGCGCCCTGTTCGACAAACAGCAACGACCCATTGGTATTCTTGTGGCCCTGGGGCGACGGCCACTTCACCAGTACCAACTGGCGGGACAACTGCTCAACCTCTTTGTCGATAGTGTCTCCTCGGAGATGGTGAACAACCAGGCGAACGCCAGGATGCACTTTCAGTATGTGTTTCAACGCATCATCGCCGAAGCCTCGACCAGCCTCACGATGAACTCCGATGAAGCGACCTTTGATGGGGCGGTGAACTCCCTGCTACGCCACCTGGGCGAGCTGTTTAGCGTGGATCGCTGCTACCTGTTTAGCCTCTCCTCCGACTTGGCGCGCTTTAGCAACACCCACGAGTGGTGTGCAGCCGGGGTGGAGCCTCAGATGCAAAACATCCAGAACTTTCCCACTGCGAAGATGCCCTGGTATCGGGAGCGCATGTGGGAGGTGATCCACGTTCCCGATGTCGCCGCGCTGCCGCCCGAAGCGACGGTGGAGCAAGAGGAGTTTTCCCGCCAGGGGATACAGTCCCTGCTGCTGGTGCCGATGATCAGTGCCCATGGATCGCTGCTGGGTTTCATCGGCTTTGATGCAGTGCAGCGCCATCACTGCTGGCCGGAGGAGCAGATCGTCATGCTGCGCATCCTGGCCGACGTGCTTGCCGGGGCCATCGCACGACGACGCATGGAGCAGGCCCTGGCTCACTCCAACGCCGAACTGGAGCAGTTTGCCTATGTGGTCTCCCACGACCTGCGCCAGCCGTTGCGCATGGTCAACAGTTACGTCGGCCTACTGGAACGCCATCTGGCAGACAAACTGGATGAGGACACCCGCGAGATGATGCACTTTGCCAGCGACGGGGCCAAGCGCATGGATCAAATGCTGGTCTCGCTGCTGGAGTACTCACGGGTTGGGCGCATGGGCGAACCGATGGCCCCCCTGGACAGCCGCCAGGTGCTGGATGAGGCGCTGCACTTTTTGCAGCCAGCGATCAAAGAGAGCGCCGCTGAGATCGTGATCACTGGCCAGTGGCCCCAGGTGGTCGCCAGCCGGGATGAGTTTAGCCGCCTGTGGCAGAACCTGATCGACAACGCCCTTAAATACCGTGAGCCGGGGCGTCCGGTGCGGATCGAGATCAGTGCCGAGCATGGCGGCGAGGGCTGGTGCTTCTGTGTGCATGATAACGGGATCGGTATCGAGCCTGATCAGACGAAACGCCTGTTCAAGGTCTTCCAGCGCCTGCACACCCGGCGAGAGTATGAAGGCACCGGAGTGGGGTTGGCGGTGGCGCGCAAGGTCGTTGAACGTCACGGTGGGCAGATTTGGGTAGAGTCACCGGGCAAGGGGCAGGGCAGCCGCTTTTGCTTCACCCTGCCGGAGGGGGCTGCATCGACCGCCAGCCCCCCAGAGGACAGATAGATGACCGCCAGGCAGTCATGGTCGAGTTGGAGTGCGACCGCCGGGGAGCGCTGGTACCAACGCCATGGCTTGCCGATCATCAGCCTGGGGCTGATCTGGACCCTGGTGCTGGCCGCCTCACTGGGCTGGAATATCCATCTGCTCTTCGCCAATGCACACAACCACGCCTACGGGATCGCCAACGCCGCGCTGGACAAGGACCTGGCCTACCGTCAACTGGTGGCCGGTGCCGGCGGGATCTACGCCCCCATTGAGGGCGGTATCGAACCCAATCCCTACCTGGCCCACATTCCCCACCGCGATATAACTACCCCGGACGGGGTGGCGCTCACGCTGGTCAACTCCTCCTATTTCACCCGCCTGGTGCACGATATCGAGGCCGCAGAGGGCCAGCTGCGCGGTCGTGTCACCAGCCTGCACCCGATGCGTGCCGCCAACAGCCCTGACGACTGGCACCGCCAGGCATTGGCGAGGTTTAACGAGGGGCTGGAGGAGATCCGCGAGGTGGTGACCATCGACGGCGAGCACCAACTGCGGGTGATGCGTCCGCGCCATGCACAGGAGAGTTGTTTCCACTGCCACCCCAGCCTGCCGGGGATCGCACCTGGGGATGTCTTCGGTGGCCTGAGTGTCTCGGTGCCGCTCGGCAAGTTACACGGGGATCTGCATGCCCAGATCGCGACCCTCAGTGGTGGCCACCTGCTGTTCGGGGCCCTGGGTTGGCTGGGGATCGGGCTGAGCTATCGGCGTATCACCCGCCAGCAGCGCGAGCGCGAGCAATTGCTGCGTGCCCTGCAATTGCGCAACCAGGAGCTGTTTCGGCTTAGTGATGTGCTGGCGCACCACTTTCAGGAGCCCACCCGGCGCCTGGTTAGCTTCGCCCGTCACTTGCAGCGCAGGCAAGTGCTGCTGGCCGATGAGGACGACCGCCTGGCCCTGGGGTTTATCGATAGCCAAGCGAGGCGGCTGGCAGCTTTGGTACGCGATGCGCAGCGCTACCTGGAATTGGACCAACGCCAGTTTGAAAGCGGCGCGAGCACCGACAGTGGCCCCCTGCTGCACTCCCTACTGGCACAGCGCGCCGAAGAGTGGGCCGAGGCGCAGGTGGTGGTGCAGGAACCGCTGCCGACAGTGGCGGTGGACGAGCAACTACTGCGGGAGATCTTCGGGATCATTCTCGATAATGCGCTGCGCTTTCGCCATCCCCAGCGCCCGCTACGTCTAACGGTATCGGCCAAGGTAAGCGATGGTCGCGCCAACTTCCGTTTTACCGACAACGGTCAAGGGATCGCCCCCGAGTACCGCGAGCGGGTGTTTGTGCTCTTCTCCCGGCTGGAATCGAGCCGAGTGGCCGGTACCGGGATCGGTCTGGCGATGCTCCAGAAGATTGCCCAACGCCTGGGTGGCGAGGTGCATATCGAGGATGGTGAAGCCGGGGGATGCAGCATCGTCCTTGATTTGCCTGTAGTTGAAAGTCAGTGGCAAGTGACAAGTAGCAAGTAGCAAGTAGCAAGTAGCAAGGACATAGGGTGGCGGTCAGCTCTGCGAACAGCACCGATGGCGTATGGAGAGGACGGTGGTTATTGTTGGCCTGGTATCGTCGTCCCTCTGCATGTGCAGCATAAGGCCAACAAGCAAAGCCCCT
>SLDE01000227.1 GCA_007125455.1 Ectothiorhodospiraceae bacterium | reverse complement strand
GCACGACAGGCCTCCATGGATTCACGGGCGGCATACAAGGCGGCATCGGGATGAAGCTGCTTGACGTTTACGGCCAGGGGGTGGTCAGAAATTGCATGGACGTTGCTCTGACCCAGCAGGGCCAGAACCCCAATAACCAACGCTATTTTGAGAGACTTCATAGTGGCTCCTTAAGGTGTGGATGATGTGCCATATTACCCCCCGTCACGCCAACAGAGACACCCAGCACTCGAACACTCAAGGGGGTCAGGTCTTGACATGACAGTTTCCTGTATCGACACGCACCAAATACGTCATGTCAAGACCTGACCCCACTGGGGGGCCATAAAGGCGTGATAGGGCTCTGTGGGTATCCGCTCACCGCGAAGCACGGCTTAGGGTGGGGGGCTATTGGCTGAGATTGGCGAACGCTCCGGCCTCCACCAACTGTACGCAGATCGCCACCACTTCGCTGTCGAGCTTGCTGCCGGACTGCTTTTTCAGCTCATCGACGGCGAACTCGATGCCGAGGGCGGGACGGTAAGGGCGGTGGGAGGAGATCGCTTCGAGCATATCGGCCACGGCGAGGATGCGCGCCTCTAGCAGGATAGCTTCACCGAGCAGGCCGTTGGGGTAGCCGCTGCCGTCCTGGCGCTCGTGATGCTGGTGAACGATATCAGCCACCGGCCAGGGGAATTCGATCCCTTTAAGGATCTCGTAGCCGGTCTGCGGGTGGCGCTGGATGATGGCGAATTCTACATCGCTGAGTTTGCCTGGTTTGGAGAGGATCGAGGCGGGCACCGAGATCTTGCCGATATCATGTACCGTACCGGCGATATACAGCCCCTTGAGACGATCTTCGTCTAGCCCCATGCGCTTGCCGATCGCCTCGGCGATGGTGGTGGTGCGTTGCTGGTGCCCAGCGGTGTAGGGGTCGCGCACCTCGATGGTGGCGGCGAGGGCTTCGATGGTCTGGCCGAAGGAGCGTTCGAGCTGCAAGCGGCTCTTCCGGTGGGCCTCGCGGGTACGCAGGGTTACGATGCCGTAGCCCAGGTCACCGGCCATTTCGCGTAGTAGTTCGATATCACGTGCCTGGGAAAAGCTATCCACCGCTTCGGCAAACACCAACAGACGACCCAAGGACTGCCCATTGTCATAGATAGTTTGCAACAGGGCGGCATGTGCACCACAGGCGCACAATGGCTGTTGCGGCTGCCAATCCTTGGGGATCAGCAGGGTGGGGCCGGCCACTTCCATGGCCTGTTCCAGGAGGGCGCTACACTTCTCCGGGGGCACTTCGCTACTGCCGCCACGCTGATGGATGCTGCCGTCGTCCAGCGCGACCCAGGCGGCGCGGTAGCCGCCTATTTCGATCATCGCCTGGCACATGGCCTCCAGTAGACCATCCACATCTACGGCGTGTACCACCGCCTGGTTACCCGCAGAGAGGGTGCGCAGGGCGCGGGTGCGTTCGGCCACCTGTAGCTCCAACAGTTGCTGCATGTTGTGTAGCGCCAGGTGGGTGCGCACCCGCGCCAGTACCTCCTCGGCGATGAATGGCTTGGTGATGTAGTCCACTGCGCCGACCTCGAAGCCGCGCAGCTTGTCTTCGTGTTCACGCAAGGCGCTGAGGAAGATCACCGGCACATCGCGGCTGGCGGGATCGGCCTTGAGGCGACGGCAGACCTCCAGCCCATCCAGATCGGGCATTTTGATATCCAGCAGGATCAGATCGGGCGGGCGAGCCGCTACCGATTTGAGCGCCAACTCACCACCGGGGGCAACGCGAACGCTGTAACCCTCCCGCTGCAATACCTCGCTCATCAGACGCAGGTTGTCGGGTTTATCGTCGACCACCAGGATTGATGACCGGGTTTTCGCTGTTGTCATCACGCCATCTCCTCCAACTCCGCCAACAGGGCGGCGAAGTCATAAGAGCGCGCCCGCTGAATAAATATCCCGGCCAGTTCGCTGTCGATCTCGGCAATTTTGTCGCTCAATCGCTCCAGCTCGTCCATCTCGCCGGAGAGTAGCGCCTCCTGCAGGGCCTCACGTAAGTCTGCTGGCAATGCCACCAGGCCCTTCAGTGCGGCCCCCTGTGCCTGGCTGGTGGGCTCCGTGTCACCCTCCTCATACTGGTATTCCAATCCAAGCAGACGGCCCATGGTGGCAAACAGCCGTTCTTCGTCAAAGGGCTTGCGCATAATCTCATCAAAACCCGCATCCATCACCTTGTGACGATCGTCCATGGTGCTACTGGCGGTGAGGGCGACGATACAGGGGCGCTCCCCGCCCGATTCGGCCCGGATCTGCTGGCAGGCCTGGTATCCATCCATCACCGGCATACGCAGATCCATCCAGATGAAGTGCGGCTGCCACTCGTGCCACAGGCTGAGCGCTTCGGCGCCATTGGCCGCCTCGCGTACCCGAAAACCCACCTTGCCCAGCAGGCGTGTCAGCAGGCGGCGGTTGGCCTCGGCATCGTCCACCACCAATACACGCCACGCCTGTTCGCCGGCTGCCAGGGCGGTGACCCGCCGCGATACCTGCTGCTGGCGATCCTCACTGAGCACAGCCGGCTCCAGGGGTAGCTCGATGGTAAACACCGTGCCTACGCCCGGCTCGCTCTCAACACGGATCTCCCCACCCATCAGCTGCACAAACTGACGGGTGATCGGCATTCCCAGCCCGGTACCCTCACCATTGATCTGTTCACCGGCCTGGTAGAAGGGTTCAAACAGACGTGCTGCCTCCTCGCGGCTCATCCCACTGCCCTGGTCGCTCACCTGCAGTTGCAGGTGCTCGCCGCTCACCTTGGCGGATACGGTGATCGTGCCATGCTCACTGAACTTGATCGCATTGCTGAGCAGGTTGAACAGAGTCTGGCGCAGTTTGCGCCCATCGGCGTAGATCCCCAGCGGCAGCCCCTCGGCCACCTCCAGCACCAGGGCCAAGCCACGTTCCTGGGCCTGTTGTCGCATGGTCTCCACGCTATCGTGCAGCAGGGTAGGCAGATCGACTTCACCTTCATCAAGCTGCATCCGCCCCGACTCCACCTTGGCCATGTCGAGCACATCGTTGATCAGGCTAAGCAAATGCTCACTATTGCGTAACACAAAGCCAAGGTTTTCCCGTGTCTCCTCAGCCATGCCGGGGTCACGCTGGGCCAGGCGGGTAAAGCCAATGATGGCATTCAGCGGGGTGCGCAGCTCGTGGCTCATATTGGCAAGAAAGACGCTCTTGGCCCTATTGGCCGCATCGGCGGCATCGCGTGCACGGATCAATTTCTTATTGCTTTGCGCCAACTCGGCAGTACGCTCGTCCACCAGCTTTTCCAGGTTCTGCTGGTGCTCATGCAGGCGCCGCTTGGCCTGCTCCAGCTCGGTGACATCCTGTACCGTACCCTGAGAGCGTATTACCTCGCCCTGCGCATTGCGGATCTCCTCAGAGCGCTCATGCACGTACTTGAGCTCGCCATCAGCGGTGAGGATGCGATGGGTGATCTCATAGGGCATGCCCTTTGCCACCGCCTCCTGATAGGCCTGATCCACCATCTCGCGGTCATCGGGGTGGATGGTGCTCAGGAAGGCCTCGTAGGTGGCCTCAAATTGTTGAGGCTGCAGGCCAAAGATGCGGTAGATCTCGTCAGACCACCACAGGCGGTTGCTGGCCAGATCCAACTCCCAGTTACCGATGCGCGCCATACTTTGCGCCGTTTCCAGACGACGATTGAGGGCGCGGATCTCCTCGTTGGCCTGCTGCTGGCGCAGGCTATCTTCACACAGGCGACGATAGCCCAGCGTCAGGCCCAGCAGGCCCAGCAGCCAGATCACCAGTAGCGAACCGATGGTGTGCAGCAGGCTATCTTGCTCATGGCGCAGATAGCCATCCAGCGGCACCGCCACCGAGACCCCACCACGGATATCGCCCACCTGATAGCCCTGATGGGCATGGCAGAGCAGACAGCCCTGTTCGGTCACCATGGGTGCCATGTAGCGCAGCCAGGGCTGGCCGTCGATCTTGGAAATCTCCAGCCGTTCCACAACCCCCTCTTCCTCAAAGGCGCGCAGGGCCTCGTTCTCCCAGGGGTCGGCCATATTCTCCGGGCGCAGCGGATGGCGGCTGGTGATCCGCCCACGTACCCCAAACAACTCGCCGTACTGCTCATTGAGCATACGCAGCATATAAGCCGGGTTCATCAGGGTCAGCGCACGACCACTTTCGGTGGTGATATCCCGCTCGGGGAGATGGGAGAGGTAGGGATTGGGTGGTGTGTGCCCACTTACCGGAACATACACGCCACCGTGAAGGGTGGCCCAGAAGCGAAAGGCCTGATCCTTGTTGAAGTTGGCACGCGCCTCCTGTTCAGCCATCTCCATGGTCATGCCACGGATGTGCTGCAGCTGCCACAACGACAGGCCGATAAAGGTGAGCGACCAGAAGGCCAGTGCAAGCAGAAAGTAGCCGCGCAGGCCAGCGAGGCGGCGGCGGTTTGTGTCGGGATTCACATTATTGTTCATCCCACAAGCTTAGCAGGTTTACTGGGCGAAACGCCCGCGCAGATAAGCGATGATGTCGTCCGACTCATACAGCCAGCGCACCGAGCCGTCCGCCTCGCTGATACGCAGACAGGGCACCTTCACCTCGCCACCGCCCTGCTGCAACTCGGCACGACAGACGGCATCCTTGAGCGCATCACACAGTGGGATGTTCAGCGATAGCCGCTTCATCTCGCGGCGCACCTTGATACAGAACGGACAGGTGCGAAACTGGTACAGACTCAGCGCCTTGGTCGCCTCATCCACCGCCTGCTGCGCCTCAGGCGCACGCTCGATCCCCTTGGGTGTGCTCAACTTCTCGCCCAGGATCATAAACGGGCTGAGCACCAGCCGCAGGGTACGGAAAAAACCACGGATCAACCAACGCATACTCACAAAACCTCATTATTCTAATCCCATCACAAAACCAACCACTTCCCGCACATGGTTATTGCCCCGCCAGGAAAAAACTATAAAAATAGTGTGGTCTTGTACACGAGACATTTGGGGGAAGGGCAGGCCACAAAGGCCGTACAACGCCCAACTCTACCACACTACCGTCCTGCAATGGACACCTGTACCCGCCAGGGTGCAAACAAAAAACCATAACTTAGCTTGATATAGAAGGAGTCAGAAATATGTCGGAACTATTCTCTGCCGATTGGATGAGCAACTACGCCGAAGCCTGGAATACCGAGCCCGAGCTGGCCGGCGAACTCGAAAAGATCGACTTCAACTCCACCATCGGCTACGGCTTTCCCGACGACGAACAACCAGCAGGGGTACTGGTCGTAGAAAAGGGCAAGGCAGTGAAGGCAGGCAGCTACAGCGGAGAGGCGCTCAACTGGGACCTTCGTGCCAGCAACGACAGCTGGCAAAAATGGATGGGGGAAGGGATCGGCATGACCGGCCTCGGCATAGCCTTCACCAGCGGCAAACTCAAGTTCAAGGTAGGCGACTACAAGTCCATGCTAAAAGACCCACGCATGGCCGGGCCATTTATCAAAAGCTTTAGCGTGATGGGCAAGGCCTGATAGCGCTACAGGGACGACCTGTGGCCAAGGTGTCTTACCCCTTTCTCACCACCTAACCACAGTGCGCATGGATGCGCACCCATCGCCCACTTCCCCTCAAGATACCTGTGCTGGCATAATCAACAAACGTACCGCGAGGAATACAAGCATGGGAAAAAAGCGCCAGGCCGGCCAATCCATTGACACCAACAAGCTCGACAAGGTGGTCGCCGAGGCCCGCCAACAGGCCGAAAAACGCCTACAGGGCTATCGCGAACAGTCCCTGCGTATCCACCCCTGGATCTGCGG
>SLDE01000032.1 GCA_007125455.1 Ectothiorhodospiraceae bacterium | reverse complement strand
GGTTGGTGATCCCGCCGGAGGCGATGATGGGGATGTTGACCGCCTGAGCGAGCTTGACGGTGGCCTCCACATTGACGCCGGTCATCATTCCATCGCGGCCGATGTCGGTGTAGATGATCGCTGAGACCCCGTCCTGCTCGAAGTGCTTTGCCATGTCGATCACGTCGTGACGCGAGAGCTTGGACCAGCCGTCGATGGCGACCTTGCCGTCTTTGGCGTCCAGCCCGACGATGATGTGGCCAGGAAACTCCAGGCACAGGTCGTTGACGAAATGCGGGGCGCTGACCGCCTTGGTGCCGATGATCACGTATTGCACCCCGGCATCCAGGTAGGCCTGTACGGTTTCTTCGTCGCGGATCCCGCCGCCGATCTGGATCGGCACTTCGGGAAAGGCCTTGGCGATGGCGTGTACCACATCGCCATTGACCGGCTTGCCTTCGAAGGCACCATTGAGATCGACCAGGTGCAGGCGGCGCGCGCCAGCCTCGACCCAACGGGCAGCCATGGCCACCGGATCATCGGAGAAGATGGTTTCGTCGTCCATTCGTCCCTGGCGCAGGCGGACACACTTACCGTCTTTCAGGTCAATGGCGGGGATAAGCAACATGCTGGCGGTTCCTCTTCGCGTTTACCGGTACGGGCCTTATTATCCGATTGTGTCATAAATTGCACGCGCCCTCGCTGGCCTCTTGATTGCCCAGCATATTTCCTTCAGTCGGGTGTATGAGTAACGACACCGCTCCCTCAGAAAATGCACTGGGCAATCAATATCCTGCGCGATCATCGCATGAGATTCATGACACATTCGGGTTAGCTACCGTCCCATTGTAGAAAGTTGTCGTAAAGTTGCAGCCCGGCGTGCTGGCTCTTCTCCGGGTGGAACTGGGCGGCAAAGATGTTTTCGCGCGCCACGGCGGCGGCGATGCGCACCCCGTGTTCGCTGCTGGCAGCCAGCAGGGCGGGATCGGCCGGGCTAACATAATAGCTGTGTACAAAGTAGAAGCGGGCATCCTGGGGGATCCCGGCCCACAGTGGGTGGTTTTGTTCCTGGTGCACCTGGTTCCAGCCCATGTGGGGTACCTTGAGTGGGCTGCCGCTGGCCGGATCATGCAGATCTTCACCAAAGAAGTTGACCTGGCCGGGCAGTAGGCCGAGACAGGCGGTGCCGCCGTTCTCTTCACTGTGGTCCATCAGGGCCTGCATGCCCACGCAGACCCCAAGAAAGGGCTTATTGCTGGCGGCCTCGCGGATCACCTCTTCCAGCCCGAGGCGGCGGATCTCGGCGATACAGTCGCGGATCGCGCCCACGCCCGGCAGCACCACCCGGTCGGCGGCGAGGATGGTGGCCGGGTCATGGCTGACAACGACCTTCGCTCGCCCGGCGTGTTCCAGCGCCTTGGCTACCGAGTGCAGGTTGCCCATGCCGTAATCGATGACTGCTACGGTATTCATCTGTGCACCCGCCTACAGGCTACCCTTGGTGGATGGGGTGATCCCTTGCATGCGTGGGTCGTCCTCGAGCGCCATGCGCAGCGCGCGGCCAAAGGCCTTGAAGATGGTCTCGGCGATATGGTGGGCGTTCTTGCCACGCAGGCAGTCGATGTGCAGGGTGACCTGGGCGTGGTTGACGAAGCCCTGGAAGAACTCTTGTAGCAGGTCCACGTCGAAATCACCGATCCGCGCACGCGGATAATCGGCGTGGTATTCCAGGCCGGGACGACCGGAAAAATCGATCACCACGCGTGAGAGGGACTCATCCAGCGGCACATAGGCGTGGCCGTAGCGGCGGATCCCCTTTTTGTCACCCACCGCCTGGGCAAAGGCCTGGCCGAGGGTGATGCCGATATCCTCCACGGTGTGGTGGGCGTCGATATGCAGATCCCCCTTGGCCTGGACATCAAGGTCGATCAGCCCATGGCGGGCCACCTGATCGAGCATGTGTTCCAGAAAGGGGACCCCGGTGTCGAAGCAGCCCTTGCCGGAGCCATCCAGATCGATGGCGGCCGTTACCTGGGTCTCCAGGGTGTCGCGGTTTACCTTGGCCGTGCGTGACGCCATGAGATTCCTCGCCGAGCGGTTATTCTGACAAATGGCCGCATAGGATACACCCAGCAGGCCGGGGGGGGAACCTCACGCTGTGCGCCAGTGCCGGTTAATCGCATCAATCTGTTGCGCAGGGGAGGGAAATATAAGAGGATTCATCACAGTCGAACCCCTAGGAGTAGCCGAAAAGATGAATCCGCGCCCGGCGCACAAGCCCGCCGACAATGTGGTCAGCCTGGACGGCATCAAGGTCGCCTGTAACGACTGCAGCTTGTTCCAGCTCTGCCTGCCTGTGGGGATCGATGCGGATGAGCTGGATGAGCTGGATGGCATTATCAAGCGTCGCCAGCCCCTCAAGCGAGGAGAACATCTATTCCATGTCGGCTCGCCGTTCCAGGCCATCTATGCGGTGCGCTCCGGTTCGATCAAGACCTACAGCCCCAGCGAAGATGGCTATGAGCAGGTCACCGGCTTTCACCTGCCGGGCGAGTTGCTGGGGCTGGATGCCATCAACCTGATGCATCACCCCTGCGCTGCCAAAACACTCGAGACCACCAGTCTTTGCGAGATCCCCTACGAGCGGCTGGAGGAGTTGAGCTCACGCCTGCCCGGCCTGCAGCAGCAAATGCTCAAGATCATGAGCCGGGAGATCCTGCACGACCAATCGCTACTGATGCTGTTGGGCAAGAGGAGTGCCGAGGAGCGTCTGGCCGCCCTGCTACTGAGCCTCTCCAACCGTTATCAGCAGCGCGGTTTCTCCGCGACCGATTTCTACCTGAGCATGTCACGCAACGACATCGGCAACTACCTTGGGCTGGCAGTGGAGACGGTCAGCCGCTTGTTTACCCGCTTTCAGGAAGAGGGCCTACTCGATGTGCAACGCAAGCACATCCGTATCGCCGATATGGGCCGCCTGCGGGGGATTGCCAATGCACGTCCGATGGGTAAGCCCTACAGCAGTGGTCAGGTATAGCCCCCGCTGCGGTGTGGCAGATCGCAGTGCAGTGAAATAAAAGTGTGGCAAATGCCACGCAAATTGACATTGATCAATGTTCTGGTATCGTCTTTTCGTCTACCATTCGAGACGTTTACTAAAAGCATTTGGGGGCTTTTCTATTCGGCAACGCGAGTTAACCACAAAAAAATAGTTAACTGTTTTTATAGGTTTATCCCTTTATCTTGAGGCAAACCTTTAAAAATCAAGGCGCTGTCGTTTCATCCCGGCCATGGCCGGGTTAGCCAGGGAGTCCCCAAATTGCTTGAAACGCAACTTCGGGGGGTGTGTGTTCACCAGAACCATGCCCAGCGGGTAGAACAGATGAAGCGGTGAGGGGGGCAAGCGATCAGCAAAATCGTATCAAGACATCCAGTTTTATGACGGGGCTAATGATACCTCTGCTCTGTTGCCTGCCACCTTGACGGTGTGGGCCCGTGGGCATCTGATTTGGTAACAACACAACGTAACAATGACAAAGGAGACTACTGGTGGAAACGACACAAGTAGAGAAGTATGACTTCGACGTCGTCCGATGGTTCAGTATCATGGCGGTCGTCTACCTGGTGATCGGGACCCTCGTTGGGGTCATTATCGCCGCACAGCTGGCCTGGCCAGCATTGAACTTCGACATTGCCGAGCTGACTTTCGGTCGTCTGCGCCCACTGCATACCAATGCGGTGATTTTCGCCTTTGGGGGTAGTGTCCTGATGGCAACCGCTTATTACTCGGTGCAGCGTACCTGTGGGGTACGGCTGTGGAGTAACAAGATGGCCTGGTTCACCTTCTGGGGTTGGAACCTGATCATCCTGGGTGCGGTAATTACCCTGCCGCTGGGGATCACCCAGGGTAAGGAGTATGCCGAACTGGCCTGGCCGATCGATATCCTGATCGCCGTGGTCTGGCTGGCTTACAGCTTCAACTTCTTCATGACCGTTGCCAACCGCAAGACCAGCCATATCTATGTCTCCAACTGGTTCTTCATGGCGATGATGGTGATGATCACCTACCTGCACGTGGTCAACTCCCTGGCCATCCCGGTTACCATGTGGCACAGCTTCTCCGTCTTCTCCGGGGTACAGGATGCGATGATCCAGTGGTGGTACGGTCATAACGCGGTAGGCTTCTACCTGACCGCCGGCTTCCTGGGTATCATGTACTACTTCGTACCAAAGCAGGCCAACCGCCCGATCTTCTCCTACCGTCTGTCGGTCATCCACTTCTGGGCGCTGACCTTCGGTTACGTCTGGTTGGGTGCGCATCACCTGCAGTACACCGCACTGCCTGACTGGACCGGCTCCCTCGGTGCCGCCGTCTCCCTGGCGATGATCATTCCTTCCTGGGGTGGTGCCATCAACGGGATGATGACCCTCTCCGGTGCCTGGGACAAGCTGCGTGATGACTATGTCCTGCGCTTCCTGATTATGTCGTTGGCCTTCTACGCCATGTCCACCTTCGAAGGCCCGGTCATGTCCGTGAAGACCGTTAATGCTCTCTCCCACTACACCGACTGGACCGTAGGTCACGTACATTCCGGTGCCCTGGGTTGGGTTGCGATGGTTGCCGCCGGTGCGCTGTACCACATGGTCATGAAGCTCTGGAGTACCGAG
Organism: Ectothiorhodospiraceae bacterium; assembly: GCA_007125455.1. Classification (GTDB taxonomy): domain Bacteria; phylum Pseudomonadota; class Gammaproteobacteria; order Thiohalomonadales; family Thiohalomonadaceae; genus SLDE01. Next base: position 1,202 of record SLDE01000032.1, on the reverse strand, counting down.
ATGTGGTCTGCCAAGTTGGTGAATCTACACTTCTGGCTCGCCACCATTGGTACGGTGGTCTACATCGTCTCCATGTGGGTATCCGGTATTATGCAGGGCCTGATGTGGCGTGATTATGATGAGTTCGGCACCCTGACCTACACCTTCGTAGAGTCTGTTGCCGCGATGCATCCCTTCTACGCGATGCGTGCTATCGGTGGTCTGATCTTCTGGGCCGGCGGTGCCATCATGCTCTTTAACGTGGTGATGACTATTCGACAGGCCAATGCCCGTCGTGCGGTCAGTACTGCCACTGCTAACGCATAAGAAGAAGGAGAGATAAACAATGGCCGATCAAATTCATTCGACCAAGCTCCAGGACAAGATTGAACGTAGCGTCATGGGGATGCTGTTCATGCTCCTGATTCTGCTTTCGGTTGGTGGTCTGGTGGAAATCGTCCCGCTGTTCTACCTGGACGAAACCATGGAGCACAACCAACATCCCGAGATTGTCTGGGAACGTGGGGCTGATCAGAAAAACACCCCGCTGGGTGAGATTGTTGCAACCGGAGGCTGGAGTGCCGGTGACGGGATTCGTCCCTACACCGCGCTGGAGCTGGCTGGACGCGAGATCTACATCCGCGAGGGCTGCTATGCCTGCCACTCCCAGATGATCCGTCCGTTCCGTGACGAGTTCGAGCGTTATGGTCACTACTCACTGGCCTCCGAGTCCATGTACGACCACACCTTCCAGTGGGGTTCCAAGCGTACTGGCCCGGATCTGGCACGTGTCGGTGGCAAGTACTCCGACGAGTGGCATCGCCTGCACTTCCGTGATGCCCGCGCCGTTGTTCCCGAATCGGTAATGCCCAACTACCCGTGGTTCGACAATACCCCGGCCAATGCCGGTCGTATTGCCCGTTCGCTGCGTGCGTTGAAGACCGTCGGTGTCCCGTACACCGAGGCCGATATCGCTGCTGCCTCTGGTGAGCTGCAGGGCAAGACCGAGATGGACGCCATGATTGCCTACCTGCAGGTGTTGGGCACCATGGTGCGTTTCGAAGACAAGGACTACCGGAATTAATCCCATGGATTATTTCAAGACTGATTGGGCAGCGATGACCGTAAACGACTGGATCGGCTTGATCGTGACAGTGGTCATCTTCCTGCTCATGGTCTGGGCCTATGTCTACGTATTCCATCCGAAGAACAAAGAGAAACTC
>SLDE01000164.1 GCA_007125455.1 Ectothiorhodospiraceae bacterium | reverse complement strand
GGTGCTGGGGTATTGGTAGTTGTCCAGGCGATACATATCCAGCGCGGTGCGGATCGCCTGGATGTCTTGCTTGGCCTTGGAGATTCGCGCCTGGTCCGGGTTGTCCATCACCCGGGGCACCAGCACCGCGCCGAGGATCCCGAGGATCACCACTACCACCATAATCTCGATTAGGGTCAGACCCTTTTGCTTTTGCTGCAATCTCACGTTTATTCCCTCTATCAGGCTACCAATTGGTTCAAATCAAAGATCGGCAACAGGATCGCCAGCACGATCACCAGCACCACCGCCCCCATGGTGAGGATCAGCAGCGGTTCAAACATCCCCATGATCATCGCCAGCAGGGTCTCCTGTTCGCGCTCTTGGTTATCGGCGGCGCGGGAGAGCATCCCCTCCAGACGTCCGCTGGACTCGCCGCTGGCGATCAGGTGGATCATCATCGGCGGAAAGTAACCGCCTTGCTCCAGTGCGCGGGCGATGGGGCTGCCCTCGCGCACTCGTCCAGCGGCCTGTTCCACCGCCTGGCGCATCGGCAGGCTGGTCACGACCTGGGCAGAGATCCGCATCGCCTCCAACACCGGCACCCCGCTGGCATTGAGGATGCTCAAGGTGCGGGCAAAGCGGGCGGTATTGAAACCACGATTGAGCCGACCCACCAACGGGATGCGTAGCAGTTGCTGGTGCCAACGCATACGCCAGACGGGTCGGCGTAACAGGTAATGAACACCAATAACCCCCACGGCGATCAGGGCAAGCAACAGCAAACCGTAGTCGCGTAAAAAATCGCTCACGACGATCAGACCAATGGTTAGCAGCGGCAGTTCCTGATCGATGTTATCGAACACCCGGATCACCTCGGGCACCACATAGGTCAGCAGGGCGACGATCACCGCCACTGCAACGAAGGTAAGGATCACCGGATAGAACAACGCCAGCATCACCTTCTGCTGCATCTGCTGACGCCGCTCGGTGTAATCAGCCAGGCGTTCCAGAACCACCTCCAATCGCCCCGACTGTTCACCGGCGGCCACGGTGGTACGGTAGAGTTCGGGAAAGACGTGGGGAAACTCCGCCAGGCCATCGGCCAGGGTATGGCCCTCCATCACCCGCGAACGTACCGCCATGATCATGCTCTTGAGGCGCGGCAGTTCGGTCTGGCGTGCTACCGTGGCCAGGCACTCCTCCAGCGGCAGCGCAGCACTGACCAGGGTGGCCAGTTGGCGGGTCAGTACGGCCAGTTCGGTGGCACTGATCCCGCGCCGCAGGGAGAGCCCGCCGCTGCGGCGCTGACGTGACTCGCGCTGTGCCACCTCCTCCACCTGCAGCGGGGTGAGCCCCTGTTCACGCAGTTGCTGGCGGATCTGGCGTGCGGTATCCCCTTCCAGCACCCCCTTGCGCTGGCGTCCCTGGGGATCGAGTGCACTGTATTCAAAGGCCCCCATGCCACCCCCAGCTACTCATTGGTCACCCGCAACACCTCTTCCAGCGAGGTCTGCCCGGCCAATACGCGGCGAAAGCCGTCGCTGCGGATCCCCGGCGTATGCTGGCGGGCATGACGCTCCATCTGCTGCTCACCGGCACCATCGTGGATCAGGGTGCGCAGGGTCTCGTCGATGACGATCAGCTCGTAGATCCCGGTACGCCCCTTGTAGCCCATATCGTTGCAATGTTCGCAGCCCTCACCAGGTCGGTAGATGGTGGGCGGCGCATCTGCCGCCAGGCCCATGCGCTCACACTCACTCGCACTGGCAAGGTGGGCCTGTTTGCAGTGGGGACAAAGCAGGCGCACCAGTCGCTGGGCCAGCACCCCAAGCAGACTGGAGGAAAGCAGGAAGGGCTCCACCCCCATGTCGCGCAGGCGGGTCACTGCGCCGACGGCAGTATTGGTATGCAAGGTAGAAAGCACCAGATGGCCGGTAAGACTGGCCTGAATGGCGATTTCGGCGGTCTCCAGGTCACGGATCTCCCCCACCATCACTACGTCCGGGTCCTGGCGCAGGATGGCGCGCAGGCCACGGGCGAAACTCATCTCCACCTTGTGGTTGACCTGGGTCTGGCCGATCCCATCCAGGTAGTACTCGATGGGATCCTCCACCGTGAGGATATTGCGCTTGCTGTCGTTCAGGCGGGTCAGCCCGGCATAGAGGGTGGTGGTCTTGCCCGAGCCGGTGGGGCCAGTCACCAGGATGATACCGTGGGACTGATGGATCAGGGCATCCAGGCGCTGCATCCCCGTGGCTTCCATCCCCAGGTGCTGCAGGTCGAGTCGGCCGGCCTGCTTGTCCAGCAGGCGCAACACCACCCGCTCACCGTGGCCCGAGGGTAGTGTGGAGACACGTACATCCACCGCCCGCCCGGCCACCTTGAGCGAGATCCGCCCGTCCTGGGGGAGGCGTTTTTCGGCAATATCCAGCTTGGCCATGACCTTGATACGCGAGACCAGCAGCGGGGCCAGGGCCCGCTTGGGGCGCAATATCTCACGCAGCACCCCATCAACACGAAAGCGCACCACCATGGCGTTTTCGAAGGACTCGATATGGATGTCGGAGGCGTCCTCGCGCACCGCTTCGGTAAGCAGCGCGTTGATCAGGCGGATGATAGGGGCATCGTCCTGGGACTCCATCAGATCTTCCGGCTCCCCCAGGGCCTGGGCGGCGTGGTTGAGATCCAGATCATCCCCCAGCTCGCCCATCGCCTGCATACTGCCGCTGCCCTGTTCATACTCCTGCTGCAACAGCTCGTCGAAGCGCTCGGCAGTGACCGGCTCCAGTGCAAAGGTGCATTGCAGATAGCGGCGTGCCTCGGCAAGGCTGTTGACGCTCACCCCGTCACAGTAGTACAGCCGCTCCTCGGTGGGGATATACACCAGCCGGTGGCGCCGGGCAAAGCCAAAGGGCAGGCGCTGCGGCGTCGCCGGTGAGGCGGCCTGTTCGCTGTCAAAGTCCGTGTTCATGGGCGAGGCTTGGCTCCGGTATCAACCGTGGTGGGCTGGCCAGCTCCCCCTCTTCTTCATAGGGCGGGGGCAACTCAAGAAAGTTTTCGATCTCCGGCAACAGGGGGGACTGGCCCACACTGAGCAGACCGCGACTGCGCTCGGCATTATCCAGTTGGCGGGCGCGGATATAGTTGTATTTGCCGCTGGACAAGGTAGTGCTACTGATCTCATCACGCAGAATGCGCGGGTGCAGGAAGACCATCAGGTCCTGCTTGACGTTACTGCTCTTCTGATGACGAAACAGGTGGCCCAACACCGGAATATCCCCCAGCAAGGGCACCCGCTGGGAGGACTCCACCTGCTTTTCGTCGATCAGGCCACCGAGCACCAATACCTTGCCATCGTCCACCATCACCGTGGTGCGCACCGAGCGCTTGTTGGTGATCAGATCGCTGGCCCCGGCTGCCCCGGCGCTGAGGCTGGAGACCTCCTGGGTGATCTCCATACGCACCGCATCGCCCTCGTTGATCTGTGGGCGGATCCGCAGGGTCAGCCCCACATCCTGGCGCTGAATGGTCTGAAACGGGTTTTGCGGCGTGGCGGCACCGCCGGTGCTGGAGTAGGAACCGGTGACAAAGGGCACGTTCTGCCCCACCACGATCTCCGCCTCCTCGTTGTCCATGGTCACCAGCGAGGGGGTGGAGAGGATGTTGTTATTGGCATCGCCACGTAGCGCACGTACCAGTGCGCCAAAACGAAAATCACCATTGCTGAAATCCCCACCACCCAGGGTCATGCCCGGCAGGTTCGGCGGCGCGGTCAGCCCGGCCGCCGCACTGGCGAGACTGCCCAGGGTGTTGTTGAAATCGATCATCCCGACCGGGCCGCTGCCATCGGGGCTATCAAAGCCCCACTGCACGCCCAGCTCGGTGGAGACATCGGTGGAAACCTCGGCGATCACCGCCCGCACCATAACCTGGGCACGGCGTACATCCAACTGGCGCACCACCGACTGCAACTCACGCATCACATCGGGCGGTGCGCTGATCACCAGCGAGTTGGTGCTGACATCGGCCTGGATGGTGAGGCTGGAGGTACGTGCGCCGGAGGCACTGCCCTGCGCCCCCGCCGTGTCTTCCACGATGCTCTGACCGATCCCGGTCAATACCTGGGCCAACTCATCGGCCTTGGCATAATTAAGATAGATCACACGGGTATTGCCCGATGCCTGCAACGGGGTATCAAGCTTTTCGATGATGCGCTGCAGATGCTGGCGGGCTGCGCGGTTGCCGCTGAGGATAATGCTGTTGGTACGATTGTCGGCGATGATACGCAACGGCTCCCGGCTACTGCCCTCCTGCCCAGCCCCCTGCTGCAGGGCATTGAGGATACGCTCAATCTCGCTGGCCGAGGCATGCTGCAGTGGGATGATGACGCTCTCCTCCTCTTCCCCGCTCAGGTCGATGCGCGCCACCAGATCGGCAATGCGGCGGGTATTGGCATCGGTGGCGGAGATGATCAGCACATTGCTGGGGGCATAGGCCGCCAGATGCGCCCCCTGGGGCAGCAGCGGACGCAGGATAGGCACCAGCTGGGTGGCGGTGACGTTATTCACCGCCAGCACGCGGGTAACGATCTGCTCCCCCTCGTAGACCGCCCCATCCACGGTGGGCACCGCATCCTGCTTGGCCCCCACCTCGGGGACGATCTTGGTAACACTGTCACCGGGGATGGTGGCAAAGCCGTGCACATTGAGGATGGCCAAAAAGACCTGGTAGAGCTCTTCGGCGTCCATGGGCTGATTGGAGATCACCGTCACCCGCCCCTTTACGCGCGGATCGACGATGAAGTTACGTCCGGTCATTTCAGAAACGGTGGCGATCACCGCGCCGATCTCGGCATCTTTCAGGTTGAGGGTCAACCCTTCCGCCACAGCAGAGAGAGAGAGCCCCCAACACAGCAGCCCCAACAGTGCCGCCGAAAGCCTATGCCTTGCCTTGTTATTCTTCATTCTCATCCTCATTCGAGATCCAGGGTCAGCTCGGTACTGCGACCGCGCCGCTCCACAGCGATTTGTATACGGTTGGCCGAGGCCAGCTCCTGATACAGCCCCCCCAGCTGGCCGGGATCATTAAGCGGTATGCCATTCACCGCCGTCACCACGTCCCCCGGGCGCAGCCCCACCCGACCAAACAGACGGCGATCCTGCCCAGGGCGCACACTGTAGCCCTTGAGCCTGCCGTCTTCCATCACAGGTTGCACATTCACCAAACGCATCGCATCCTGCGGGCTTTGGATCAGGGTATCGCGCAGCTCACGCAACTGCTGGGACACGCCACCGGCCCCTCCGACACGCCCACGGGGCGCAAGGGCAGTAGCGGATGACGCCGGGGAGGCCGATGCGGCAATATCCATGCGCTCTTTGGGTAGGGTCAGGGTCTCAAAGCGCCCAGCCCGTTGCAGGATCACCCGATCTTTGAGGATCTCATGCAGTACCGCACCGGCTGAAAGGCTATCACCCACCCGAAACGGCTTCTCGTCGTCATTGCCCACCGCAATCAACGCACGCGCATCCTCCGAATGGGGGCGGGAAAGAACCCCCTTGAGCGCGATATTCAGGCGGGTCTCCGGCGCATCCACCACGACAGGCGCCGCCACTTCGGCCTCCTCTGCCCGCCCCAGCAACTGTAGATCAGCCACCGATGCCAGATCCGAGCGGGTATCGGGCGCAGCCAAACGACCAGAGGGCATACTGGCGGCGGGGGGGATGGTGTCCTGTTCGAACAAAGGTGTTAGCAGTTGCCAGGTAAGACCGGCCAAGGCATGGCTGATGAGCAGCACCGCCAACAGCAGCGCCAGGGTCGGCATCCGCTGCCACAACACAGTTACAAGCTGTCGATTATCTTTCATCATTCCATT
>SLDE01000154.1 GCA_007125455.1 Ectothiorhodospiraceae bacterium | reverse complement strand
CCCTTGCCCCTTGCCCCTTGCCCCTTGCCCCTTGCCCCTGACAACTTTCATCCTGCCTGTTGAGGTATAATACCCCGCCAACCACAAGCAACACGCGTGACCTATGTTCCCATGGCTACAACGCAAACCCCTGCTGGATGAGGTAAGCACTCAGTGGCAGTTTGATCTCTACGACTGGGCCCTGCGCCACTTCGACAGCGGGATCTTTTACCAGCACACCCTTGTGGTGGAGCCCAGCGAGCGATTTTTCCCTGGCCGTGCCGATAGCCCGCAGGGGATGGCCGAGCTGGTATTTGACCACGTGCGTCGGCATGCGGCGCTGAGCCACTGGCCCTGTGAGGTGGTGCCCAACCACCTTAACCTGGGCCCCAACCGGGTACTCGTCGATGGTGCCCCACGCCAGGTAGACGGGAAAGAGCCCGAGGGGGTCACGCCACAGCAGCGCCTGACCATCCAATACCTGCCGGATATGGTGCGCAATCCCGAATCACTGATCGCCAGCTTTGCCCACCAGTTGGCCCATTACCTGGCCACCCTGGCAGCGGAGCGCCCCCCTGGCGGGGATGATAACTGGCCCCATGCCACCGAGGTGTTGGCGGTATTTCTTGGCTTTGGGGTGTTAATGGCCAACAGTGCGGGCAATGTGCGCATCCCGCGCTGTGGGGCCTGTGCCCCACCACCGGTGGACCGGGAGAGCTGGCTCTCCCAATACGACATCAGCTATGCGCTGGCGATCTTTTGTGTGCTGAAGGGGATCCCGCCTGCGAAGGTGGTCGCTCATCTGAAGAAGCCACTACGCGGCTGGTTTCGCCGCGCCTACAAGGATGTGCAGGGCCGGGTAAGCGAGCGGCAGCCTATTGGACTACCCGATCGGTAAAGTAAAGCTCTTCGATCCCATCCTGCAGTCCGGCGACCTCGGCCAGGGTCTCGCGCATCACCTCCAGCGCCTCAAGGCGCAACTGCTCCACCCCGGCGGTGCTGCGCACGGTCTCGCCCGACTGACCAGACAGCAGCATGATCAGCCCGTGGCGGATCGCCGGCATGTGCTCCTCCAGCTTGGCGATCACCTTGCGATCGTGGGTCATGATCTGCATCCGCACCTGCATGTGGCGCGCGCGCGGGCCTTCGAGCACGTTAACCACAAAGGGCGGCTCGATGGCAAAGTAGTGAACAGGGCGCTCGTTGGCCTGCAGCGGACTAGCAAACAACAGGGCAAACAGGACGAAAGAAAAAAACGTACGCATAATCGTTTCCATCGGGCAGGTAGCGGAGAGGGGACTGGTGATATTAGGGCGGAAGGCGCCAAATGCAAGCAGCGCTACTCCTTGCGCCGCTTTGCGCGTGGATGGGCCTGATCGTAGACATTGGCCAGGTGCTGGAAATCCAGGTGGGTGTAGATCTGGGTGGTGGCAATGTCGGCGTGGCCCAGCAGCTCCTGCACCGCGCGCAGATCGCCACTGGATTCAAGGATATGACTGGCAAAGGAGTGGCGCAGCATGTGTGGGTGAACCGGCTGATCCAACCCCTGCTCGCGGGCGCGCAGGCGCAGGCGCTGCTGGATACTGCGGGTGCTCAGCCGGGTGCCCCGACTACTTACAAACAAGGCCCGCTCCCCGCTGGCAGCCAGCTGACCACGTACCCGCTGCCATTCGGCCAACGCCGCCAGCGCCTTGCTCCCCACCGGCACCACCCGGCTCTTGCTCCCCTTGCCCAGCACGCGCACGGTGTGATCGGCCTGATCGATGCTGTCTACATCCAGTGCCACTAACTCCGCCAGTCGCAGCCCGGAGGAGTAGAACAGTTCCATTAACGCCCGATCCCGTCGTCCCAATGGGCTGTCGTCGGACAAGGCCAGCAGGCGGGCGGTCTGATCCACGTCCAGCGCCTTGGGCAGGTGTTTTTCGCTGCGCGGGGCGGGGATGTCCAGGCCGGGGTTGCTCTTCACCAACCCCTCGCGCAGCAAGTACTCATACAGGCCGCGCAGGGACGAGAGTGCCCGTTGCAGGCTGCGTCCACCCAGCCCTTGGTGGTGACGGGTGGCAACAAAGCTGCGTACCCCGTGGCTGTCCAGTTCGTGCCAGTGGGCGATACCGCGCTGGCTACACCAGTCACGCAGCCGTTCCAGATCACGGCGGTAGTTGCTTACGGTGTGGGGCGAGAGGCGGCGCTGCAACGCCAGGTGGCGCAGGTAGTCCTCCAGTTGTGCCAGCGCCGCCTCGTCCATCAGCGATCCAGGTGGGCGAGGAAGATGCGATTCATCACCGAGCCGAGGTGGCCCAGAAAGACCGTGCCCATCTCCGGGTGGTAGTGTTTGGGGTCGCTGCTGCCGATCCCCAGCAGGCCGATGCAGGGGTGACGGGCATCCTCGCACAACGGCACCACCACCGCCGAGCCGACCTCTTCGGCACGCGGGCCGAACAACAGGCGGCTCTGTTCGGCGGAGAAATGACCACATACCGGTTGGCGTCCCTGCAGCACCCGCGAAAAGGGGCGCAGGCGCGGGTCGTCAGGATGGATGCCATCGCTGTGACCGGGGCGCTCGAACAGCAACACCTCCACCACCTCGGCACCGAAGTCCTGCTGCAAGGCGTCGCGGATATAGCCGAGCGCCTGGCCCATGGAGTCGCTACCGATGAGGTTGAGAATCAGCACCTGAAAGCGCTGCAGCAACACCTCATTGTTGCGCGCCGCCTGAGTCAGGTGCTGCAATTGCTGGCGCAGCTCGTGCTTTTGTTCACGCACCAGTTCCACCTGGCGTTCGATCAACGAGACGGTCTTGCCATCCTGTGGATGGGGAATGCGCAGCCGATCCAGCAGGTACTCATGGCGGGTAAAAAAGTCCGGGTGTTGCTTTAGGTAGTCTGCCACCTGTTGTTCGCTAATGGCCGCTGGGGCCTCGGTATTGCTCATAGCTCGAATGTCCCCTCAAAAACTGTATTGGCCGGGCCGGTCATCCACAGGGGTTCACCCTCACCTGCCCAGTCGATGTGCAGGCTGCCGCCGGGAAGATCCACCTGTACTGTTTGTGCCAGCTCTCCCCAGCGTCGCCCCACCGCCACGGCGGCACAGGCACCCGTGCCGCAGGCCAGGGTTTCGGCGGCGCCCCGCTCATAGACCCGCAGGCGGATATGCTCTGGAGTGAGCCGTTGCATGAAGCCCACATTGACCCGCTCAGGAAACAGCGGATGCGACTCCAGCGGCGGCCCCAGGCGCGCCACGGGGGCTTGCTCGATATCCTCCACCGGCAGCACCAGATGGGGGTTGCCCATCGACACCGCCCCCACCTGCAAGCGCTCGCCAGCCACCTCCAACTCGTAAAGCGTCTGTTCCCCCTCGACCAAAAACGGCAGACTGGCCGGGGCGAAGTTGGGCACCCCCATATTGACCCGCACCTGCTCGCCCGGCTCGTGGTAGAGGGTGATCACCCCGGAGGCGGTCTCCACCACGATGCTGTCCTGGTCGCTTAGGCCCTGCTCGCGCACAAAGCGGGCAAAACAGCGCGCACCATTGCCGCACTGCTGCACCTCGGAGCCATCGGCGTTGAAGATGCGATAGCGAAAATCCACCCCCTCGCCCCGGGCCTGCTCTACCAGCAGCAACTGGTCACAACCGATGCCAAAGCGCCGATCGGCCAGCTCACGGATGCGTTGCGAACTAAGCGCCACCGACTGGCGTAGTGCGTCGATCACCACAAAATCATTGCCCAGGCCGTGCATTTTACTGAATTTTATTTTCATCTCAGTAGCTTACTGCCATTCAGCGAAGTTGAAAAGCATCCCCGGCGCATTGCAGCGTCCCGGTGTGGCTGCCAGAGTATTCGTCCAACGGCAGGGTAGATAGCATGGTACGGAGGATGAAAGATGGGTGGCGTAGCAATCTTCTTTTTGTTAGCAGGGGTCTACACCATCCTTACCGCGCTTATCATTCTGATGGCGCGACAACGCGCTGGCCTCGCTCAGCGTTGCTCCTACGCCTTGCTGGCCCTGCTGGCCCCGGCTGCCATCCTGCTCGTTGGGACGCTGTTGCCCGCACAGCTCCCCAATGGGCTAGCGGCAGCCATGCCGGTCAGCTTCCTCCTCAGCCCCTATCTGGTACGTGCCATATTTGTGTTTCGACACCCGCTGCGATCCGAGTAAGCCCCCATCTGAGCGGTTTTGCCTTGCCCCGCCGCCTGTTATGATCCCCGCCACCAATAACCAACAAATACAACAGGGACAGCCCATGCGTAGACCCATCCCCCTTCTGCAGGCCATCGGCCCCGGCATCCTGATGGCTGGCGCGGCGATCGGCGGTTCGCACCTGGTTTCTTCCACCCAGGCGGGGGCACGCTTCGGCTGGGCCCTGCTCGGGCTGTTGCTGCTGGTCAACCTGTTCAAGTACCCCTTCTTTCTCTACGGCCAGCGCTACACCGCTGCCACCGGCGAGACCCTGCTGCACGGCTTCCGGCGGCTGGGCAAACCCTATCTGGCTGCCTTTTTCGGGGTGAATCTGGTGAATGCCTTCCTGAATATCGCCGGGGTGGCGATGATCACCGCCAGTCTGGCGATGAGCATGGGGGCGGACTCACTCGCCATCCCGCTGGCGGAGCTGACCCTGCTGATCATCGCCATCTGTGCGATGATCATTATACTTGGTCGTTATCATCTGCTTGACCAGGTGGCCAAGGTGGTGATGGTGGTATTGGGGATCTCCACCCTGGCGGCGGTGTTTCTCGCCTGGTCCAACCCCATCGAGCAGGTGGTGGGCTTCACTGCCGAGTCGCCCTGGAACATGGCCTCGCTGGGCTTCATCATCCTGTTCATGGGCTGGATGCCCGCCCCCATCGACGTGGCTGCCTGGCCTACCCTGTGGATGGTGGAGAAGCAGAAAGACACCGGCTACCGCCCGACCATGAAAGAGACCATGGTGGACTTTCACCTCGGTTATATCGGCACCGTGGTATTGGCGATCCTCTTTCTCGCCCTGGGCGCGATGGTGATCCACGGCAGCGGCGAGGAGTACTCCATGGCCAGCGCAACCTTCGCCAACCAGTTCCTGCACCTTTACACCTCGATGATCGGCTCCTGGGCCTACTGGCTGATCGCCATCGCCGCCTTCTCGGCGATGTTCAGTACCACCCTCACCTGCGTGGACGGCTATCCCCGCTCGCTGGCAATGTGTACCGTGCTGCTGGGGGGCAAGGAGGAGGAGCGCCGCTTCCGCCGCCTGCACTGGCAGTGGATCCTCGCCAGCGCCCTCGTTGGCTACCTGCTGATCAAGCTATTGCTGACCAATCTGGGCAATATGCTGCAGGTGGCGATGGTGATCTCCTTCCTCACCTCACCGGTATTCGCCTGGATCTATTTCCGTGCCATCAGCGCACCCTGGGTGCCGGAAGAATACCGTCCCGGCCCCTTCCTGCGCGCCCTGAGCTGGGCCGGGATCGCCTTCTTTATCGGCTTTACCCTGCTGTTCCTGTGGTGGTTTGTGGTTTTCTGAGGCGGCCCCCCTCAACACAGAGTTCACAGAGGGCATGAGAAAAACGCGAAGGTTAAGGGCTCGCAAATGCTCCAGGACAAGGCGCAGGCCGTATCGTGGCATTTGCGAGCCGCCCTTTGGGCGCAAGGAGACTAGCCCAGCGCCACCTCGACAAAGTGCTCTTGGCGATCGTCCACCAGCGGAATACGCATGTCGGGACGTTCAGCACCGTCCACCGTCACACGGCTCACCTCGCCCGTTTGTTCGGCACCCCGCTTAACGGCGATGTGGTAAACGGTCTCGCGATAGCGGTAGTGGATGGTGTAGCCCGGCCAATTCGCCGGGATGCACGGCGCAATGCGTAGATGGTCCACTTCCAGGTGCAGGCCGAGCAGGGTTT
>SLDE01000216.1 GCA_007125455.1 Ectothiorhodospiraceae bacterium | reverse complement strand
TGTAGTCGGCCACGCTAAGGCCTACATCTTCCACCGCTTCGATCATCTGCTGCTGGGTCTGCTGTTGCAGGGCCTGGGCCTCTTCCTGGGAGCTAACCCCCTCCAGCTGCTGTGAGAAACTGTTCTGCAGTTGCTGTACCTCGCTAAAGGCAACCACAAACTTATCGACCTGGGCATCACTGATCTGCTCGGCGGCGTTATCGGCCATCCCGGCAGGGGGCGCGTAGCCTTCCTGAGCTTGGGCAATCAGCGGGGAGGCCATCAGGGCAGCGGCGATAACGGCGAAGGAAAGCGGCTTGGTAAAACGTGTCATGTTGACTCCTTGCTTGGTTGAATGTCGTTGTAAGCTGTCGCAAGGGCCGTGCCAGGATGGCTTGTGAGCTACAAGGTGTGCTGAATATGGGGCTAATGTAGGTCATGATCGCTAAACATCATTAAACGTGGCGGCTTCGTGGTTTGGCGGTGGGGCCTTGGTCAAGGGGCCGATTGGGGTGAGCGTTGTGTGTCAGACGGGCCCTGTGTGTCAGAGTGAGTCATTTTCTTCCAGGTAGCGATAGAGGGTACGCCGCCCGATCCCCAGCAACTTGGCTGCCTGCTGCTTGTTACCCCCGGTATGGCGCAGCACGTGCTGCACATAGCGTTGCTCGACCACTTTGAGTGGTGGGGGGGCCGCGGGGTCAAACAGGCTCACCCCTTGGTCGCTCTCTGGAAGTGGGCTGGCCTGGCGAGCGCGGATCCGCGAGGGCAGGTCGGTGAGCGCCAGTTGTTCGTCGCGACAGAAAACCACCGCCCGTTCGATGGCGTTGGACAGTTCACGCACATTGCCGGGAAAGGCGTACTGGCGCAGCGACTCCAGCGCCTCGGCGGTGATCCCGCGCAGTGGCTGGGCCGCCTGTTCGCCGAACAGTGAAATGAAGTGGGCCACCAGCAGGTCGATGTCGTCGCCGCGCTCACGCAATGGCGGCACCTCCAGGGCGAAGGTCTCCAGTCGGTAGTAGAGATCGGCCCGAAAACCGCCGTTCTCCACTTCCTGCTCCAGATCGCGGTTGGTGGCGGCGATGATGCGCACATCGATTTGGCGTTCGCGGTTTTCCCCCACTGGGCGCAGCTTGCCGTCCTGCAACACGCGCAGTAGCTTGGCCTGCATCGCGGCGGGCATCTCGCCCAGCTCATCCAGCAGCAAGGTGCCGCCCTCGGCCTCGGCAAACAGCCCCTTGCGCGCCTTTTGTGCGCCGCTGAAGGCCCCGGCGCTGTGGCCGAACAGCTCGCTTTCCAGCAATTCGGCGGGGATCCCGGCGCAATTGAGGGCGACGAAGGGGCCGTCGCGCCGCTCGCTCTGCCGGTGCAGGGCACGGGCCACCAGTTCCTTGCCTACCCCACTCTCCCCCAACACCAGCACCGGGCCGTTGGCGTGGGCGATACGGCGGATCTGTTCAAACAGCTGACGCATCGGCGGGCTGCGTCCGATCAGGCCGTGAAAGTCGCCCTCGCCAAACATCTCGCGATAGCGCGCTACCTGGCGTTGCAGCTCACGACGCTCCAGTGCGCGGTTGGTGGCCAGCTGCAGGTGATCCAGCTTGAGTGGCTTGGTGAGAAAGTCGTCGGCCCCCTGCTTGAGGGCATCCACAGCCTGCTCGACGGTACCGAAGGCGGTGATGATGATAAACGCCGGTGCGAGGGGAGCCATATCCCGGCAGAAAGCCAGCAGTTCCAGCCCCTCGCCATCGGGTAGGCGAAGATCGCTGATCACCAGGCTGGGGCGCTGTTGTGTCAGAAAGCGGCGCGCGCTGCCCAGATCGCCCACACTACTGACGGTGTGGCCGGCATCGCGCAGCTCCTCGTCGATCAATTCGCGCAGGCCCGGATCGTCCTCCACAACCAGGAGATGGTGTTTGTCGCTCATGCCTGCTCCTCTGTGGCCACAGGCAGGCGCAACGAGAAGCGCGCCCCGCCCAATGGGCTAGATTCGATGGTGATCTCGCCACCGTGGTCGCGTGCGGCGGCGTGGGCCACGGCGAGACCCAGGCCGGTGCCCTGGCCTACCGGCTTGGTGGTGAAGAAGGGCTCGAAAAGGTGATCCCGATCGGCCGGGTCGATCCCCGGGCCATCGTCGTCGATATGGTAGACCAGCTGCTGTTGATCGACGGTGATACTGGCACACACTTGGCTACGGGCCGCCTGGCGCGCATTGCGTAGCAGGTTGCCCAGCGCCTGATCGAGGCGCACGCTGTCCACCGCGATCGGCGTGCTGTCGGCCTCGCCCCACGCCACCCGTATGGGCACACCCGGCTCTGCTAACAGGCGCTCACAGACAATGCGCAGGGGCTTGTCGGCACTGATCCGGCGACGTTCGAGCGGGTTTTTTCGGCCAAAATCGAGCAACTGACGGATGATCTGCTCCATACGCCCCGCCTCACGGCGGATTGCCTCCACCGCCTGGCTTACCGATTCGGGCAGGTCGTCACGTCGCAGCAGCCGCTGGGCCTTGCCGTCGACGGTGCTCAGTGGGCTGCCCAGTTCGTGTGCCACCCCAGCGGAGAGCTGGCCCAGCGCCGCCATCTTCTCGGCCTGATGCAGGCGGCTGCCCATGTCGCTGATCTGCTGGCGCGAGCGCTCGATGGCATCCAGCATTTGGTTGATGGTGCTTGCCAGGTGGCGCAGTTCGCGCGCGCCTCCGGCATGCAGGCGGTGGGTAAGCTCCCCTTTACCGATCCGCAGCAGCCCCTGCTCGATCCCCTGTAGGTGCCGCCCCACCGCCCAGCGGTGCCCCAACAACAGAATAGCGCTCAAGGCCAGCCCACTGAGCATGACCAACAGCAAGGTGTTGCGCCGTAGGGTGGCCAGGTAATCGTTGATCTCACTGGCCTGACGGGTCACATGCAGCAGGCCGCTGATGCGGCCACCGGCATCGGTGAGGGGCACAAAATAGGAAAAGACCTCCTCGCCATCCAGGCGTCCAAACTCACTCTGTTGCTCACCCTCGCTGGCGATACGTGCCACTTCATCACTGGCCATGCTACTGGGTTTAAAGCCGCTGGCGGCGATGGTGTTGCCATCCCGGTCGTAGACATAGGCACCGTAGACACGATCGATACTGAAGGCCGAATCCAGCGCCTGCTGCACGGTGCGTTGGTAATCCCGCTCCAGGGCGTGGCTCAGTGGCAGGCGTATTGCCCGTGCCACAAGCTCGATATCCTTTTGCATACGCTCCTTGCTCTGTTGCTCCAGCAGGGTGATGCTGTACCAGGCGGTCAGCGCGGTGATTACCAGCAGGGGTAATACCAGCACCAGCAGCAGAGTGGCGGCGATGGAGGGCGGATAGCCCACCCGTTTAAGGCTAAAATCAGTCTTCAATTGGCGCATGGGTCAAAATGATACACTATTCAATGAGGGAAGGATGGGGCTGCTTGCGGCTAAGCTACGGTTTGTAGCGCCCGCCGCCCCATGGCTGCCTATGGCACAGTTCTTGCCACGGTTACTGGCTACTATCAAGCAACCATTGTGCCGGAGTACCCATGTCTCGCTTCCTACTACTTATCCTGATGTTTGTTGCGCTGCCCGTGGCGGCCCAGTGCCTGCAGGTTAACGAGCAGGGGATGGATCCCGCCGCCAAGAAGCCAGGGGCGGCAGAGATCCGCTGGCATGCCGAGATCGAAAACCGCTGCGAGCAGTCTCAGGACGCCATACTGGAGGTGAATTTCGTTGATGCCGAAGGGGAGCGGGTCTATCAAGTGCGCGATCAGGACGTGATCGGACGCCTGGCTACGCTGCGGCTGGAGCGGG
The DNA here is from genome assembly GCA_007125455.1 of Ectothiorhodospiraceae bacterium. GTDB lineage: Bacteria > Pseudomonadota > Gammaproteobacteria > Thiohalomonadales > Thiohalomonadaceae > SLDE01. The sequence goes on along the minus strand of SLDE01000216.1, from coordinate 2,139 downwards.
AGATCTACGTGCCCGCCCATTACATGGAATCGATCAAGGCGATCGATATTCACCTGGATGAACGTGAGCGGCCGTTTTAGACTGGCAGTGAGGTCTTGTCCACCACCCGGCGCAACACGAAGCTGGAATGTACCCCACTCACCCCATCGATGCGGGTGATACGTTGCAGCAGCAATTGCTGGAAGGCATCCATATCGGCCACCACGACCTTTAACTGGTAATCGGCATCCTGGCCGGTGACCAGCAAACACTCCAATACCTCGGGCAGTGCAGCGATGCGCTGCTCAAAGTTCTCGAAGCGCTCCGGGGTGTGGCGATCCATCGAGATGTGGATCAATGCCATCAAGCTCAGCCCCAGGCGTTTGGCGTCCAGCAGGGCGCGATAACCGAGGATCAGCCCCGACTCCTCCAACGCCCGCACCCGGCGCAGGCAGGGGGAGGGCGAAAGGCCGATTTGCTCGGCCAGATCCTGATTGCTGATCCGTCCGTCCTGTTGCAACAGCTCCAGGATGCGTTTGTCGTAGCGATCCAGTTCCATCTCAAAATCCTTAACCGCAAAGGGCGCAAAGAAAAGATTACAGAGGTAATATTGCGTTATATGTTTGTGATTGGCAATATTATTGCTGCTTGTCCGTATTTTAGGGGTAAAAACGCAAGCATATTTCCTGTAGGTCGGCATGAGCGCAGCGAAGCCCGACAATAAGTGCCTCAGTAAACACCTTGGCATGCCGAAGCCCCTGCTCGTCGGGCTTCGTTTCACTCAGGCCGACCTACAACAACCAACACCAATGCCAGACCAAGGTTCACGTAGGTCGGCATGAGCGACAGCGAAGCCCGACGGCATGGTGGATTCCTGTGAGATGTTGGGCTAACGCCCGACTCACTGGGGAAAGCGTCCCTTGAGTCCGTGTAGGTATCGTGTTGTCGAGAGTGTTAAACTGATGCTCCATGTCATCAGGGAGAGAACGCCATGAGTAAACACCACGATACTGGATATAAGGAGCTGTGCAGCCACCCGGAGTTTGTAACGAATTGTGATGCTGATCAAGGCCTCTCCAGATAAGGAGCGGATGGACAGGATCTGATCCCTTCTCTTCTCTGATCTACATGTCGGAGTAGTACTTTTCACAAGATCCACAGCACGAGTGAACGTGTCTTTTGCCAGATGGTAGATTTGGTCATTTCGTTCGATTCGATTATACTAGGCGAATCAAACGATGTATGGGAGGTGATCATGGATACGCTGACGGCCAATCAGGCGAAAACACAATTTGGCGATCTGTTACTGCGGGTACAGCGAGCACCGGTGCAAATCAGTCGCAACGGCAAGCCTGCCGCCGTGATGATTTCCCATGAGGAATACGAAAGCTATGAGCGGCTTAAGCAGCAGGTGTTGCAGTCCAGGGCCAGGCAGGCGAGGGAGGATATTGCGGCGGGAAACCTGGCCGACGGCGAGGCGTTCTTTGATGAGCTGGAAGCGGGCGTGCACGATTGATGCTCACTTATCGGTTAACACCGGATGCCCAGGCGGATCTGGTCGAAATACGTCGCTTTACCCTGATCCGATGGGGTGTGGAGCAATCCCGTAAATATCTCGCAGAGTTGCGTCAATCCATGCGGCTACTGTCTGCAACACCCACCCTCGGCAAGAACAGGCCGGAGATCGGCCCGTGCGTACACAGCTTTCCTCATGGTAGTCATGTCATCTACTACCTGATACATGAAAATCAGCTGGTGGTGTTTGGCGTGCTGCACAAACAAATGGTGCCGGATAGGCACCTGGATCAGCGGAGCATGGTTTAGCCTGAATGTTTCATAACACCACGCGCCATCGCCAGCTTATTGATTGTCCAGCACACGCCCACCACAAAAGCGGGACAAAAAGTGAGGAAAAAGTGATTGAGTTCACACAATGTCCTGTGATAAAAAAGATCCTGTCGTCCATTGCACGAGATGACGGGAGGTGAACAAGGCCGGAGATATCTAGCCTGACACCCAGGCGAAATGCCTGCAAAGCCCGAGGATGGATGACAGGAAGCGCCCGCCGCCACGGCGTGGCAATGGACAAAAAAAAAGAAAAGAGTTGGCATGACGTCAATATTCACACACTCTCTGGCAGCCGAGCCGAGCCGAGCCGAG
>SLDE01000127.1 GCA_007125455.1 Ectothiorhodospiraceae bacterium | reverse complement strand
GTACCGTGCCCTATGTCTCCAAGGCCACCTCGCGTCCGCTGGCGAAGATCGCCGCACGCTGCATGGCTGGTCAAAGCCTGGCCCAGCAGGGGATTAGCGGCGAGGTGATCCCAAAGTACTTCTCGGTCAAGGAAGCGGTATTCCCCTTCATCAAATTCCCTGGGGTGGATCCGATCCTCGGCCCCGAGATGAAGTCTACCGGCGAGGTGATGGGGGTGGGTCGTACCTTTGGCGAGGCCTATCACAAGGCGCAATTGGGTGCCGGGGTGATTCTGCCCACCGGTGGGCGTGCCTTTATCAGTGTGCGTGATCTGGAAAAGCCCGGCGTGGTGCAGGTCGCCCGGGATCTGATCGAGCTGGGCTTCGATGTGGTGGCCACCCGTGGCACCGCACGGGTGATCCAGGAGGCCGGAGTGGCCTGCGAACAGGTCAACAAGGTGACTGAGGAGCGTCCGCACATCGTCGACATGATCAAGAACGATGAGATCAGCTTTATCATCAATACCACCGAAGACAAGCAGGCCATTGCCGACTCCTTCCTGATCCGGCGTGAGGCCTTGCAACATAAAGTCACCTATACCACCACCCTGGCCGGGGCTGCCGCCACCACGCGCGCGATGAAGAAGCGCTCCCAGGGCGAGGTCAACCGTTTACAGGATTTGCACCAGGAGCTACACAATGGATAAGACCCCGATGACCGCCCACGGCGCGGCCAAACTGCGCGCCGAACTGGATGAACTCAAGTCCGTGGCCCGCCCACGGGTGATCCAGGCGATCGCCGAGGCCCGTGAGCACGGCGATCTGAAAGAAAATGCCGAATACCATGCCGCCCGCGAGCAGCAGAGCTTTATCGAAGGGCGCATTCAGGAGATCGAGAGCAAGCTCTCCAATGCGCAGATCATCGATCCGAGCAAGCTCAATGCCCAGGGGAAGGTGATCTTTGGTGCTACGGTTGATCTGCTTGACCTGGAGAGCGACAAGGAAGTGACTTACCAGATCGTCGGTGAGGACGAGGCCACCATCAAGGAGGGTAAGATCTCCATCTCCTCACCCATCGCCCGCGCACTGGTCGGCAAGGAAGTGGACGACATCGCCGAAGTACAGGCCCCGGGTGGGTTGCGTGAATACGAAATCACCGGGATTCGTTACGAATAAAAGATTTTCAACACAGAGGGCACAGAGAGCACGGAGAAAAGCGATTACCAAGAGCCTCAGGCGGATTACCAGAGTCCACTCCGGCTATCTTTCACTACTCTGACATTAAGTAACTCTGTGTTCTCTGTGTTAAAGGTCCTTTAAACCTTCAGCCTGGGCTCTTTGGCCGGGCGGTAGAGCACGGCGATGTGGCCGATGCGTTGCACCAGTTCGGCGCCGCTGGCATCGAGGATGGCGGCGATCATGGCGTCGCGTTCTTCACGATCCCCGGCATTGACCCGCACCTTGATAAGTTCGTGGTGCTCCAGGGTCAACTCCAGTTCATTGGCAACCCCTTCGCTAAAACCGGCGTTGCCGATGATGATCAGAGGCTTCAGTTCATGGGCCAGCTTGCGCAGGTGGCGTTTTTGCGGTTCACTCAGGGGCATGGTCGATCCAGCGGATTAATGGTTGGTGCGCAAAGATAGCCCTCGGCGAGCCTTCCTGCAAGCGCCAGGGGCAGGTTTTAGTGAATTTCAACGCAGTGGCCGTAGGCGATTACAGGACGTAGTCGCCTGCCTCCCCTGCGTTAATGATTATAATTTGATCAGGTAGCTTATGGCACGAAGCAAGAGCAGTCAGCGTTGGCTGAAGGAACATTTCGACGACAAGTATGTGTTGCGTGCCCAGCAGGAGGGCTGGCGCTCCCGTGCCGCCTATAAGTTGCTGGAGATACAGGAAAAGGATCAAATCCTCAAAAAGGGGATGGTGGTGGTCGACCTGGGCGCGGCCCCTGGTGGCTGGAGCCAGCTCGCCGCCGATTTGGTGGGTAAGCGGGGACAGGTCATTGCGCTGGATATCCTGCCCATGGATCCCCTTCCGGATGTGGTTGTTATTGAAGGGGATTTTCAGGAAGAACCGGTGCTTGCCGAGTTGATGAAAACCATTGATGGGCAACCGGTGGATCTTGTAATGTCCGACATGGCACCCAATATGAGTGGTGTACGCTCGGTGGATCAGCCCCGTTCGATGTACCTGGTCGAACTGACCCTGGAGCTGGCCAAAACGGTGCTCAAACCCGGTGGAGACATGCTGCTCAAGCTGTTCCAGGGTGAGGGCTCCGACGTCTTTCTCAAGGAGTGCCGCCAGCACTTTGGCAAGGTGATCATCCGTAAGCCCGATGCCTCCCGTGGACGCTCCCGCGAGGTTTACCTGCTGGCCCGGAACTATCAAGTGTAGTAACGTACCAAGCTATTAGTGATTGTATAAAGTCGAGGAAGTACCTTGAACGATGTAGCCAAGAATATCCTGCTCTGGATTGTTATCGCCTTCATCCTGATGTCGGTGTTCAGTAACTTTGGAGAGCAGCAGCAGGCGGTCAAGCCGCTGGAGTACTCCCAGTTCATCCGTGACGTGCAGGATGGAAGGGTTGAGCGTGTCACCATCGAGGGCAACGAGATCACCGGCTGGAGCGCCGATGGTCAGCGCTTCAACACCTTCGCGCCGAATGATCCGGGCCTGATCCCCGATCTGCTCAACAGTGGTGTGGCGATCGAGGCCAAGCCCCCGGCCAAGCAGAGCATGCTGACCCAGATCTTCATATCCTGGTTCCCGATGCTGTTGCTGATCGGGGTGTGGATCTTCTTTATGCGCCAGATGCAGGGCGGTGGCGGCGGCCGTGGGGCAATGTCCTTCGGCAAGAGCCGTGCGCGCATGCTGGGCGAGGATCAGGTCAAGGTCACCTTTAACGACGTGGCCGGGGTAGAAGAGGCCAAGGATGACGTGGTCGAACTGGTTGAGTTCCTGCGTGATCCCAGCAAGTTTCAGAAGCTTGGCGGTAAGATCCCCCGTGGTGTGCTGATGGTCGGCTCGCCGGGTACCGGTAAGACCCTGCTCGCCAGAGCCATTGCCGGCGAGGCCAAGGTGCCGTTCTTTACCATCTCTGGCTCTGATTTCGTGGAGATGTTCGTCGGTGTCGGTGCCTCCCGTGTGCGTGACATGTTCGAACAGGCCAAGAAGACCGCCCCCTGCATCATCTTTATCGACGAGATCGATGCGGTTGGCCGTCACCGTGGTGCCGGTCTGGGTGGTGGTCACGATGAGCGTGAGCAGACCTTGAACCAGCTGCTGGTCGAAATGGACGGCTTTGAGGGTAACGAGGGCGTGATCGTCATCGCTGCCACCAACCGCCCCGATGTCCTCGACCCGGCGCTGCTGCGTCCTGGCCGCTTTGACCGCCAGGTGGTGGTGCCACTGCCCGACCTGCGTGGTCGCGAGCAGATCCTCAAGGTTCACATGCGCAAGGTGCCGGCGGCAGACGATATCCAGCCGTCCATCATCGCCCGAGGCACCCCAGGCTTCTCCGGGGCCGACCTGGCCAACCTGGTCAATGAGGCGGCGCTGTTTGCCGCCCGCTCCAATCGCACATTGGTGGCGATGGATGACTTTGAGCGCGCCAAAGACAAGATCATGATGGGTGCCGAGCGCAAGTCGATGGTGATGAGCGAGGACGAGAAGCGCCTCACCGCCTATCACGAGGCAGGTCATGCCATCGTCGGCCGTGTGGTCCCGGATCATGATCCGGTCCACAAGGTCACCATTATCCCCCGTGGCCGTGCGCTGGGGGTGACCATGTTCCTGCCAGAGCAAGATCGCTACAGCCACAGCAAGCAGCGCCTGGAGAGTCAGATCTCCACCCTGTTTGGTGGGCGTATCGCCGAGGAGCTGATCTTTGGCCCCGAGAAGGTCACCACCGGGGCCTCCAACGACATCCAGCGTGCTACCGAGCTGGCGCGCAATATGGTCACCAAATGGGGCCTGTCAGAAAAGCTCGGTCCGTTGATGTACTCTGAGGACGAGGGCGAGGTCTTCCTTGGTCACTCGGTGACTCAGCACAAGAGCGTCTCCGACGAGACTGCACACATCATCGACGAGGAGATCCGTGCCTTCATCGACCGCAACTACCAGCGTGCCGAGAAGATCCTTACCGATAATATCGACAAGCTGCATATGATGGCCGACGCGCTGATGAAGTATGAGACCATCGATCTGTCACAGATCAACGACATCATGGAAGGTCGGGAGCCCAAGCCACCGGAGGACTGGACCGACAAGAAGCCGCCGTCCGAGCCGGACAGCCCGGCCAAGGGGGAGCAGGTCAAGGATGACAGTGATGGCCCCGTCGGCGACCCGGCCGGTCAGCACTAAGCCCTCAACGCCCCGCCTCGCGGGGCGTTTTGCTTTCAACGCAGAGACCGCCGAGGACGCAGAGTTGTTTCCTGTGTTGGTTGGCGGCAAGGGATTCGGGCTAAGAGCCCGTAGAATTCTCGCCAAGCAACCAAGAAAATGCGGCTTTTGGCTTCATTCGATTTTCTCTGCGCACTGTGCGTTAAAATCCTTTGTCTTTTTTTCAGGTAGTTGGCGATGTTGCTGGACTGTGGCGGTAAACCCCTGGATCTGTCTGCCCCCCGCATCATGGGGGTGCTCAATCTCACCCCGGACTCTTTTTCCGACGGTGGGCGCTTTGATGCGCCCGAGCGGGCGATCGCGCAGGCCCTGCAGATGCAGGCGGATGGTGCGGCGATCATCGACATCGGTGGTGAGTCGACCCGCCCCGGCGCGGCGGATGTACCATTGGAAGAGGAGTTGGCCCGGGTGATCCCGGTGATCGAGGCACTTGTGCCGGAGCTGGCGGTGCCCATCTCCGTTGACACCAGCAAGCCCGAAGTGATGCGCGCCGCCGCCGCCGCCGGGGCCGGGATGATCAATGATGTCTACGCCCTGCGCCGCCCCGGTGCGCTAGAGGCGGCGGCCGATAGCGGCCTGCCCATTTGCCTGATGCACATGCTCGGTGAACCACGCACCATGCAGCAGGCCCCGCAGTATCAGGATGTGCTGGCCGAGGTGGGGGCGTTCCTGGCCCAGCAGGTGGCCCGCTGTGAGGCGGCGGGGATTGCCCGTGAGCGCTTGTTGCTCGATCCGGGCTTTGGCTTTGGCAAGACACTGGAGCACAACCTGAGTCTGCTCAAGCACCTCGACCGCCTTGCGCTGCTTGATCAGCCACTATTGGTGGGTATGTCGCGCAAGTCGATGATCGGCAAGGTGATCGACCGCCCGGTCGCGGAACGGCTTTATGGTAGTATTGCAGTGGCCTGCCTGGCCGCGTGGCAAGGTGCGGCGATTATCCGCGTGCACGATGTGCGCGAGAGTGTGGATGCCATTCGGATGGTTGATGCCGTGTTGGCGGCCAAGTAGAGAGCAAAATCAAAGATGACACGTCAGTTTTTTGGTACCGATGGCATTCGCGGTCGGGTGGGGGAGTATCCCATCACCCCGGAGTTTATTCTCAAACTGGGCTGGGCCGCCGGTAAGGTGTTGACCCAGGGGGCCGGGGGCAAGGTGGTGATTGGCAAGGACACCCGTATCTCCGGGTATATGTTCGAGTCGGCGCTGGAGGCGGGTTTGTCTGCCGCCGGTGCCGACATCCTCTTGCTTGGCCCGATGCCGACCCCAGCCATCGCCTACCTGACCCGCACCCTGCATGCCGATGCGGGGATAGTGATCAGCGCCTCGCACAACCCCTATCACGATAATGGCATCAAATTCTTCTCTGCCAATGGGGCAAAGCTACCCGATGCGGTCGAGTTGGCCATCGAAGCGGCCCACGCCGAGGCGATGACCATGGCCAGCCCCGACGCCCTGGGCAAGGCCAGCCGGGTGGTCGATGCCGGTGGACGCTACATCGAGTTTTGCAAAAGCAGTTTCCCGAACGCACTCGATCTGAAGGGCCTGCACCTGGTGGTAGACTGCGCCAACGGTGCCACCTACCACGTAGCCCCCGATGTATTCCGCGAGCTGGGGGCCAAGGTCACCACGCTGGGCGATCAGCCAGACGGACTGAACATCAACGTCGACTGTGGCTCTACCCACCCTCAGGCCTTGCAAGCTAAGGTGCTTGAATTGGGGGCGGATCTGGGGATCGCACTGGATGGTGATGGGGATCGCGTGCTGATGGTCGATCATCGCGGCGAATTGGTCGACGGTGACGAGTTGCTCTACATCATCGCCAGCACGCGCCACCGTCAGCAACCGCTGCCCGGTGTGGTCGGCACCCTGATGAGCAATCTGGGCATGGAGCTGGCGCTGCGCGAGGCCGGAATGGACTTCTTCCGTGCCAAGGTAGGCGACAGGTACGTGATGGAGAGTCTCGGCCAGCGGGGATGGAGCCTGGGCGGGGAGTCTTCCGGTCACTTGATCTGCCTGGACTGCACCACCACTGGCGATGGTATTATCTCTGCACTACAGGTATTGCGTGCCTTGATTGAGCAGGGCAAGAGCCTGCATGAGCTTAAATCCGGGATGCGCAAGCTTCCCCAGTGTCTGGTCAATGTGCGCCTGAGCTCGCGCCTGGAACTGGGCAACGAAAAGGCCATCCAGGCTGCCGTGGCCGAGGCGGAAAAGACCCTCGGCAGCCGTGGTCGGGTGCTGTTGCGCCCCTCCGGCACCGAGCCGCTGATCCGCGTGATGGTGGAAGGGGAGGACGCCGACCAGGTCGCCGGGCTGGCAGAGCAGATCGCACACGTCGTACGAGAGCGTTGTCAACTTGCGTAACAGGCGCTATCCCGGTATCCTTCGCGGCTTACCTGAATCCGATGACATAAAAACAGCGAACAGGGGTGAGGAATGCGACAGAAACTGGTAGCCGGTAACTGGAAGATGAATGGCTCGCGGGCCAGTATCAAGGCCTTGCTGGATGGTCTCAAGCAGGGTATCGCTGCTGTGGAGAGTGCCGAGGTCGCCGTCTGCGCACCTTACGTCTACTTGGGCGATGTCGAGCAGCAGTTGCAGGGCACCCCTATCGTCTGGGGTGCACAGAACCTGAGCACGGAGGCCAGCGGTGCCTTCACCGGTGAGATCGCGGCCTCCATGCTGCAAGAATTCGGCTGTAAGTATGTCATCGTGGGTCACTCCGAGCGCCGCGCCCTCTACGGTGAGGATGATGCGCTGGTGGCCAAGAAATATGCCGTGGCCCGTGCCGCTGGCCTCAAACCGATCCTTTGTGTCGGTGAGATGCTGGAGGATCGTGAGGCCGGTACCACCGAGGCGGTGGTCGCGCGTCAACTGGATGCCCTGATCGACGCCGAAGGCGTAGCCGCCTTGGCCGATGGTGTGATCGCCTACGAGCCTGTCTGGGCCATCGGCACTGGCAAGACCGCCAGCCCCGAGCAGGCCCAGGAGGTACACCAGTTCATCCGCCAGCGTATCGCCGAACGGGATGCCAGCGTGGCGGAGAAGGTGCAGATCCTCTACGGTGGCAGCATGAATGCCGGTAATGCCGCTGAATTGCTGGCACAGAGTGACATCGATGGCGGTCTGATCGGTGGGGCCTCGCTCAAGCCAGATGACTTTTTAACCATTTGCCGCGCTGCAGGTTAGCGCAGGAAACAATCGACACTATGGAAACCGTAATACTTGTAGTCCACGTCCTGATCGCCATCACGTTGGTCACCATGATCCTGCTGCAGCAGGGCAAAGGGGCCGAGATGGGTGCCGCCTTTGGTAGTGGTGCCTCATCCACCGTGTTTGGCAGCCAGGGTGCAGCCTCGTTTATGACCCGTTCCACCGCGATGCTGGCTACAGCCTTCTTCCTTACCAGTCTGACGCTGGCCTACTTCAGTATCCAGGCTAGCGGCAGCACCCAAGAAGGGATCGGCTCCGTCACCGATGTTGTTGACGACGACGTTCCGTTTGTGCAAGATATGCCGTCCGTTCCGCAGGGCACCTCTCCTGCACCCGACGTACCTGCTCCAAACTGAGTTAAAAGCTGCAAGCCGAAGTGGTGAAATTGGTAGACACGCTATCTTGAGGGGGTAGTGGCGCAAGCCGTGCCGGTTCGAGTCCGGCCTTCGGCACCATCTTTAGAAAAAAGCCTGTGCTAAATGACTAGTGCAGGCTTTTTTTATGCGGGATCCTCGCCGGACTCTCACCCGGTGGATGGACGCCATCCATGGCGTCCACCCTTCGGGCGCGCTGCGCGCGTCCCAATCCGCTCCCGGCGGATTGGTCGAGTCCGGCCTTCGGCACCATCTTAATGAATAAGCCCGTATCCAGATTCTGGTGCGGGCTTTTTCTTTGCTCGATCCTCGCCGGACTCTCACCCGGTGGATGGACGCCATCCATGGCGTCCCCCTTGGCATATTATGTCCTGGCGCTCAGCTGCGGTGGCGCATTGCTTTTTTACTATCATACATCCCGTTAATAAAACGGTGGCCTGTCTGTTTTTACCGCTTTGCATGACCTGAAATTTGGCTTCGTCAGCTAAAAGAAAAACTATAGCCTTTGCGGATAATATTAATGTGCGTTGTCAACTATTGCAGATGCTGGTTTCGTGCTGGCAAAGTTGACATTTATTTATAAAGATCAGTCTCTTAAGCCTTGTATGTATAAGGTTATAAACAAGTTTATATAGCATTGGGTTGACATACGATCTCGCTCAAGCCTACACTCGAAGCCCTTATAAAAACACTGAGATAATTCCTCTGGGGACGTATGGCTGCGGGGCTATGCGCAAGGGGTGAGGGCGCAGATAATGCTAGAAAATTACTTGCCCGTTCTGATCTTTATTGCCGTGGGTTTGGTATTCGGCAGTTTTATGATCTTGATGGGCTTCATCCTTGGGCCACGCAAGCCCGATTCCGAGAAAACCTCGCCATACGAGTGCGGTTTCGAGGCCTTTGAAGATGCGCGCATGAAGTTCGATGTGCGTTATTACCTCGTTGCCATTCTGTTCATTATTTTCGATCTGGAAATTGCCTTCCTGTTCCCATGGGCCGTGGTGCTGCGTGATATCGGCTATTTCGGCTTCACCGCGATGGTGGTCTTCCTGGGGATCCTGGTGATCGGCTTCATATATGAGTGGAAGAAGGGGGCGCTGCAGTGGGAATAATCGAAGGCCGTCTTGAACAGGGCTTTGTTACCACCAACCTCGATGGGCTGATGAACTGGGCCCGTACCGGTTCCATGTGGCCGATGACCTTCGGTCTGGCCTGTTGCGCGGTGGAGATGATGCACGCCGGGGCGGCGCGTTACGATCTGGATCGCTTCGGCATCATGTTCCGCCCCAGCCCGCGTCAGTCCGATGTGATGATCGTCGCCGGAACCCTGTGCAACAAGATGGCACCAGCGTTACGCAAGGTGTACGACCAGATGCCCGAACCACGCTGGGTGATCTCCATGGGCTCCTGCGCCAACGGCGGCGGCTACTATCACTATTCCTATGCGGTGGTACGCGGTTGTGATCGGATCGTTCCGGTCGATGTCTATGTGCCTGGTTGTCCGCCCACCGCTGAGGCGCTCTTGTACGGCATATTGCAACTACAGAACAAGATCCGTCGTACCTCGACCATCGCCCGCTAACTGGCAGAATAATAGCTATGTCTGATTATTACCGACAACTGGAAACGCGACTGCAGGAGCGCTTTGGCAGTCAGCTTAGCGCCACGCACGTGGAGATATCCGAGCTCACCGCAGAGCTGCCGCGCGAACACCTGCTCTCGGTCTGCGAGGCCCTGCGCGATGAGCCAGAATTTGCCTTCGAGCAACTCATTGATCTGTGTGGCGTGGATTACAGTGAGTATGGCAATGGCAGTTGGAGCGGGCCACGCTTTGCGGTGGTCTACCACCTGCTGTCGGTGCGAAATAACCACCGTATTCGCCTGCGTTGCTTCTGTGATGACGAGCTGCCGGTGGTGCCCAGTGTTATCAATATCTGGAACTCGGTGAACTGGTTCGAGCGCGAGGCCTTTGACCTGTTCGGGATCCTGTTCGAGGGGCACCCGGATCTGCGCCGCATCCTGACCGACTATGGCTTTATCGGCCACCCCTTCCGCAAGGACTTCCCCATCAGTGGTCACGTGGAAATGCGCTATGACCCCGAGACCCGGCGGGTGATCTACCAGCCGGTCTCCATCGAGCCGCGTGACATGGTACCGCGGGTGATCCGTGATGATCATCGCTACCACGATCTGAGCGCGCAGGAGGAACAATAACATGGCCGAGATCCGTAATTTCACCCTCAATTTCGGCCCGCAGCATCCGGCGGCCCATGGGGTGCTACGTCTGATCCTGGAGATGGATGGCGAGATGATCGTCCGTGCCGACCCCCACATCGGCCTGTTGCATCGTGGCACCGAGAAGCTGGCCGAGACCAAACACTACGTGCAGAGCCTGCCCTATATGGATCGGCTCGACTACGTGTCGATGATGTGCAACGAGCACGCCTACGTGATGGCGGCAGAGAAGCTGTTGCAGTTGGAGGTGCCGATCCGCGCCCAGTACATTCGGGTGATGTTCGATGAGATCACCCGCATCCTCAACCACCTGTTGTGGATCGGCGCCCATGCCCTGGATGTCGGCGCGATGACCATGTTCATCTATGCCTTCCGCGAACGCGAGGATCTGATGGACTGCTATGAAGCGGTCTCCGGTGCCCGCCTGCATGCGGCCTACTACCGCCCAGGTGGGGTCTATCGCGACCTGCCCGACACCATGCCGCGCTTCGAGGGCGAGAGCAAATGGCATAGCGCCGACGAGATTCAAGCACTCAACGGCAACCGCGATGGCTCGCTGCTCGATTTCATCGAAGATTTTACCAATCGTTTCCCCGGTTATGTGGATGAGTATGAAACCCTGCTCACCGATAATCGCATCTGGAAGCAGCGCCTGGTTGATGTGGGGGTAATGTCCCCTGAACGTGCCCTGCAAATGGGGCTGACCGGACCGATGCTGCGCGGCTCCGGGATAGAGTGGGATCTGCGCAAGAAGCAGCCCTACGAGGTCTACGACCGACTCGACTTCGATATTCCGGTGGGCACCAACGGCGACAGCTACGACCGTTACCTGGTGCGGATGGAAGAGATGCGTCAGTCCAACCGCATCATCAAACAGTGTATCGAGTGGTTGCGCCACAATCCTGGCCCGGTGATGGCCGAGAACCACAAGGTGACACCGCCCTCACGCCTGCAGATGAAAGAGGACATGGAGGCCCTGATCCATCACTTCAAACTGGCCAGTGAGGGCTTTATGGTGCCGGAAGGGGAGGCCTATGCCGCGGTGGAACACCCCAAGGGGGAGTTTGGGATCTACTTCTTGTCTGATGGGGCCAATAAGCCCTACCGCATGAAGATCCGTGCCCCCGGTTTTGCCCACCTAGCGGCGATGGACGAGATGGTCCGTGGCCATATGCTGGCCGACGTGGTCACCGTTATCGGCACCCAGGATATCGTATTCGGGGAGATCGACCGCTGATGTCTATGGAGAACAATACCTTGCTGAGCGAAGCATCCCGCGCCGACATCGATCGCTGGGTAGCCAAGTATCCGCCCGAGCAGAAGCAGTCGGCGGTGATGGCCGCGCTGCGGATCGCCCAGGAGCAGAACGACGGCTGGCTGACCCGTGAGCTGATCGATGCAGTGGCCGAATATCTGGAGATGGAGCCCATTGCCGCCTATGAGGTGGCGAGTTTCTACTCCATGTATGAATTGAGCCCGGTGGGCAAACACAAGATCTGCATCTGCACCAATATCTCCTGCCTGCTGCGCGGCTCCGACGAGGTGGTCTCCCACCTGGAAGATCGCCTCGGGATCAAGCTGGGTGAGACTACCGCTGACGGACGCTTTACCCTCAAAGAGGTCGAGTGTCTGGGGGCCTGTGTCAACGCGCCGATGTTTCAGATCGCCCGTGACTACCACGAGAACCTGACACCGGAAAAGATCGACGCCATCCTGGATAGCCTGGACTAGGCGCAAGACGAGCGATGGATAACAAGATGCCAAAGCACGAATTCAATGAGGGGAAACAGTGATGGGTAATGAGGTCTGTTTCCGTACCCTGCACCTGGATAAGTCCTGGACCCTGGAGGGCTATCGGGCCGCCGGTGGCTACCAGGTTATCGAGAAGATCCTGCGCGAAAAGATCAGCCCCGATGAGATCATCGCCGAGCTGAAGGCCTCGGCGCTGCGCGGTCGTGGTGGTGCTGGCTTTCCCACCGGGCTGAAGTGGAGCTTCATGCCACGCAATATGGAAGGGCAGAAGTACATCGTCTGCAACTCGGACGAGGGCGAGCCTGGCACCTGCAAGGACCGCGATATCCTACGCTACAACCCACACCAACTGATCGAGGGGATGCTGATCGCCGGTTACACCATCGGTGCCTCGGTCGGTTACAACTACATCCGTGGTGAATTCTGGGAGCCCTACGAGCGCTTTGAGGCGGCCATCGATGAGGCGCGCGCCGCCGGATTGCTGGGTGACGATATCCTCGGTTCGGGCTTTGACTTCCAGCTTCACAGTCACCTCGGTGCCGGTGCCTACATCTGTGGTGAAGAGACCGCACTGTTGGAGTCCATCGAGGGCAAGAAGGGACAGCCGCGCTTCAAGCCCCCCTTCCCGGCCAATTACGGCCTTTACGGTAAGCCCACCACCATCAATAACACCGAGTCACTGGCCTCGGTGCCGGTGATCCTCAAGAACGGTGGCCAGTGGTTCCTGGAACTGGGCAAGCCCAATAACGGCGGCAACAAGCTGTTCTGCGTTTCCGGCCATGTCAACCGTCCCGGCAACTACGAGATCCCCATGGGCACCCCCTTTGCGGAGTTGCTGGAGATGGCCGGTGGTGTGCTGGACGGACGCAAGCTGAAGGCGGTGATCCCCGGTGGTTCCTCCACCCCGGTGCTGCCCGCCGACGTGGCGATGGGCATGGACATGGACTACGACTCGATCTCCAAGGCCGGTTCGATGCTGGGGGCCGGTTCGGTGATCGTGATGGACGAGACCACTTGTATGGTGAAGACCCTGGCGCGCTTGTCGCACTTCTATTATGAGGAGTCCTGTGGCCAATGTACCCCCTGTCGCGAGGGAACCGGCTGGCTTTCCCGCGTCGTCCATCGCATCGAGCACGGGGAAGGCACCCCGGAAGATCTGGATCGGCTGGACGACGTAGCCAGTCGTATTGAGGGCAACACCATCTGTGCGCTGGGTGATGCTGCGGCGATGCCGGTGCGCAGCTTCCTCAAGCATTTTCGTGATGAATTCCAGTACCACATCGACCACAAAAAGTGCATGGTCGATGTCGTGAAGAGGATCTCGTAATGGTAACCATCGAGATTAACGGCAAGCCAGTCCAGGCCGAGCAGGGCAAGATGCTGATCGAGGTGGCCGACGAGGCCGGGATCACCATTCCGCGCTTTTGCTACCACAGCAAGCTCTCCATCGCCGCCAGTTGCCGCATGTGTCTGGTGGAGGTGGAAAAGGCACCCAAACCGTTACCGGCCTGCGCCACGCCGGTGAACGATGGCATGGTGGTGCATACCCGCTCGCCGCGCGCCATCTCGGCGCAGCGCAGCGTGATGGAGTTTCTACTGATCAACCACCCGCTTGATTGCCCCATCTGTGACCAGGGCGGCGAGTGCACCCTGCAGGAGATGGCGCTGGGCTACGGCAAGGATATCTCTCGCTACAGTGAAGCCAAGCGTGTGGTTGGCAACCCCGATTTGGGGGCCTTGATCGCCACCGATATGAACCGCTGTATCCATTGCACCCGCTGTGTGCGCTTCGGCCAGGAGCTGGCCGGGGTGATGGAGCTGGGTGCCCCCGGGCGCGGTGAGCATATGCACATCAGCACCTACATGGAGCACAGTGTCGACTCCGAGCTCTCCGGCAACGTCATCGACCTGTGTCCGGTGGGGGCACTGACCTCCAAGCCCTTCCGCTACAGCGCCCGCCCCTGGGAGCTAACGGCCCACTTCGCTGTCTCGCCGCACGACTGTGTGGGCAGCAATATGCGTGTCGACGTGCGCCGTGGCAAGGTGATGCGGGTAGTGCCTGAGGCCAATCAGATCGTTAATGAAGAATGGCTTGCCGATCGCGACCGCTTCAGTTACACCGCACTCAACCATCCCGAGCGTCTCACTGTGCCGATGATCAAACAGGATGGCCAGTGGCAGGAGACCGATTGGGATACCGCGCTGACCCGCGCCGCCGAGGGGCTGCGGGATATCGTTCAGCGCCACGGCGCCGAGAGCCTGGGTGCCTGGGCGGCCTACGGTGCCAGCACCGAGGAACACTATCTGCTACAGCGCCTGATGCGTGGTTTGGGCAGCGCTAATGTGGATCATCGTTTACGCCAACAGGACTTCCGCGATCAGGCGGCCCAGCCAGCTTACCCCTCGCTGGGGCAAGCCATCGCCGACCTGGAACAACTGGATGCGGTCCTGTTGGTGGGTGGCAATATCCGTAAGGATCAGCCATTGCTGGCACAACGCCTGCGCAAGGCGGCCCGGCAGGGGGCAAAGATCATGCAGCTCGACGCGGTGGGCCACGATCTGGCGATGCCACTGGCCGAGCAGAGTATTGTTGCCGACCTGCACAGCGAAATGCTCGGGGTGCTCAAGGCGCTCGTGAGCGAGAAGGGCGAGGCGGCACCGCAAGGCCTGGGTGAGGCACTCGCCGCGCTTGAGCCGAGTGAGACCCAGCGGGCGATGGCCAGTGCCTTGCTTGCCGCCCCTCAGGCCAGCGTCTTTCTGGGCAACCTGGCGGCTGCCCACCCGGCGGCGGCGGAGCTGCGTCAGATCGCCCGTGAGCTTGCCAAACTCAGTGGTGCCCGCTTTGGGCAGTTGGCCGAGGGCGGTAATAGTGCCGGGGCCTGGTTGGCCGGTTGTATCCCCCATCGCGAGGCGGGTGCCAAGCCGAGCACGCAGGCCGGGATGGATTGGCTACAGATGTGCGAGGCGGGGCTGAAGGGCTACCTGCTGCACGGGATAGAACCCGAACTGGATTGTATCGATTCGGCGGCGGCGCGCCGTGCGATGAATCAGGCCGATTTTGTGGTCGCCATCAGTAGTTTTGCTGGGGAAGGGCTCAAGGCCCAGGCCGATGTGTTGCTGCCCCAGGCCACCTTCTTTGAGAGTGCCGGTTCGTATGTGAATGCCGAGGGGCATTGGCAACAGGCCCGTGGCTGCGTGGCAGCGCCCGGTGAGGCCCGCCCGGCGTGGAAGATCCTGCGCGTGCTGGGCAATCTGCTCGACCTGAACGGCTTTGAGTACACCAGCGTCGAGGCGATCCACAGCGAGATGCAGGCCCTGTTTGGTGATGTGGCGATGCTGGCCGGTGAGGATTGGCAGGCGGAGCAGTCCTGGCGTCCGCCCGAGGGGCTGTTGCGGCTGGCCAGCCATCCGATCTACCGGGTGGATGCGATGGTGCGCCGGGCCGAACCTCTCCAGGCGACCCGCGATGCCGAGCAGGCAGTGCTGCGCGCCAACCCCGCGACGCTCGACGTCAACGGCCTGACCGGCGCAACACAGGCCCGCCTCAGCCAGGGTGGGGTGAGCGTGGTATTGCCACTATGCGAGGATGAGACGGTGGCCGACGGTGTGTTGCTGCTGCCCAGCGGGCTGGATGAGGCTTGTGGTCTGGGTGCGCCGTTTGCAGCGGTACAGCTTGAGAATGTGGACTGAATTTTAACAAGAAACAACAACTGGATAACGCCAGATGTTTGATGCGATAGAAAATTGGATGCAAGGCTTCGGCTGGTTACCTGACGGTCTGATCACCTTCAGTGTGATCATGCTCAAGATCGTGCTGCTGTTGGCACCACTGATGACCGCCGTGGCCTACTTGACCTATGCCGAGCGCAAGGTGATCGGGATGATGCAGGTGCGCCTGGGTCCCAATCGCGTCGGCCTGTTTGGCTACCGCATCTGGGGGCTGGGTCAGCCGTTGGCCGATGCGGTCAAGCTGATGTTCAAGGAGATCATTGTCCCCTCCGGGGCCAACAAGGGGCTGTTCCTGTTCGCCCCGGTGCTGGCGATGGCCCCGGCCCTGGCGGCATGGGCGGTAGTCCCCTTTGGCTCGGAGATGGTCATCGCCGATGTCAACGCCTCGCTGCTGTATGTGTTGGCGCTTACCTCTATCGGTGTGTACGGGATCATCATCGCCGGCTGGGCCTCCAACTCCAAGTACCCATTCATCAGTGCGATGCGCGCCGCCGCGCAGATCGTCTCCTACGAGATCGCCATGGGCTTTGCCCTGGTGGGGGTGATTCTCGCTGCCGGTAGCCTGAACCTGGGACAGATCGTTGCCGGGCAAGAGGGCGGGATCCTCAGCTGGTACTGGTTGCCGCTGCTGCCGCTGTTCGTGATCTACTTCATCTCCGGGGTGGCCGAGACCAACCGTGCGCCCTTCGATGTGGCAGAAGGGGAGTCGGAGATCGTCGCCGGTTTCCATGTGGAGTACTCCGGGATGCCGTTCGCGGTGTTCTTCCTGGCCGAGTACGCCAACATGATCCTCATCTCGCTGCTGGCGGCGCTGATGTTCCTCGGTGGCTGGCTCTCCCCCTTCCAGGGCGTGCCGGTGCTGGGAGACACCTTCCTCGGACAGGACAGCATCCTTTGGCTGTTTGCCAAGACCTCGATCTTCCTCTTCCTCTACCTGTGGTTCCGTGCCACCTTCCCGCGCTATCGCTATGACCAGATCATGCGCCTGGGGTGGAAGGTCTTTATCCCGATCACCATCGTCTGGCTGCTGGTGGTTGCTCTGATGGTCCTGGCCGGTTGGCTGTAAGGGTGGAACAGATATGAACGCAATGGTGCAATTTCTCAAAAGTCTGACCCTCAAGGAGCTGCGCTCCGGGATGGGGGTGACCGGTCGTTACTTCTTCGGCAAAAAGTTTACCGTGCAGTACCCGGAGGAGCGGGCACCGCAGTCACCCCGTTTCCGTGGCCTGCATGCCCAGCGCCGCTACCCCAACGGGGAAGAGCGCTGTATTGCCTGCAAGCTGTGCGAGGTGATCTGTCCGGCGATGGCGATCGATATCGAGTCGGAACAGCGTGCTGACGGCACCCGACGGACCACTCGCTACGACATCGACCTGACCAAATGCATCTTCTGTGGTTACTGTGAAGAGGCCTGTCCGGTGGATGCCATCGTCGAGACGCGGATCTACGAATACCATGGTGAGCAGCGCGGTGATCTGCTGATGACCAAGGAAAAACTGTTGGCGGTGGGGGATAAGTATGAGGCACAGATCGCTGCCGACCGCGCCGCCGATGCCAAATACCGATAACAGAAAACCATTCAACACAGAGACCACGCAGAGCACAGGGGATAAATGCAAGAGTGAGTATTCGACAGGCCACATGCATGCTTTATGCCCCGTGGATTCTGTGCCCTCTGTGTTGAAAATGTTTTGTAAACGAAACGGAATGACCGTATGAGTTTTGAGCAGATCGTCTTTTATTTTTTCTCCGCCATTTTGCTGTTGTCGGCATTGGCGGTGATCACGGTGCGCAACCCAGTGCACGCGGCGCTGTTTTTGGTGCTGGCCTTCTTCACCACAGCGGCCTTGTGGCTGCTCCTGGAGGCGGAGTTCCTCGCCATCACCCTGGTGCTGGTCTATGTGGGGGCGGTGATGGTGCTGTTCCTGTTCGTGGTGATGATGCTCGACATCAATACCTCCACCCTCAAGGAGCGCTTGGGTAGCTACCTGCCGGTGGGCGGCCTGGTAGCGGTGCTGGCCATCGCGGTGATGGCGGCGGCGGTGGGGCGTGATCATTTCGGCCTGGAGCAGTATGCCGCACCTGAGCGCCTGGCCGCCGATGCCAGCAATACCCGGATGATTGGTGAGCAGCTTTATACGGTCTACCTCTATCCCTTCGAGCTGGCGGCGGTGATCCTGCTGGTGGCGATCATCGCCGCCATCGCGCTGACCCTGCGTACCCGTCCGGGCAGCCGCTATCAGAATATCGACAAGCAGGTGAAGGTGAAGCGCGATGAGCGCCTGCGCGTGGTGAAGATGGATTCGGAGGAGCGCAAGTGATGGCGAGTTTGACGCATACCGCTCACAGTGGCGGGGTCGGCTACCCTCTCGTTGAGTGCGGGGGGGGAGTGATTGGGCTCCGCGATGTGATTGTAATGATTGGGGGCAAGGCATGATCGCACTTTCCGACTACCTGACCGTCGCCGCCATACTGTTTGGCCTGAGCGTGGTGGGGATGTTTATCAACCGCAAGAACATCATCGTGTTGCTGATGTGCATCGAGATGATGTTGCTGGCGGTAAATATCAACTTTATCGCCTTCTCCCACTACCTCGGCGACGTGACCGGGCAGATCTTTGTCTTTTTCATCCTCACCGTCGCGGCGGCAGAGGCGGCGATTGGCCTGGCCATACTGGTGGTACTGTTCCGCAACCGCGGCACCATCAATGTGACCGATATGGATACGCTGAAGGGGTAGCGCCGTGTTTGATTCGATACAGGACATCTCACTCTATATCGTACTGGCGCCGTTGATCGGGGCGATTATCGCCGGCCTGTTCGGCGGCCAGATCGGTCGTGTTGGGGCCCATACGGTCGCCATCCTCGGCGTGGCGATCTCCTTCGTGCTTTCGGCGCTGGTATTTAAGTGGATGGTGTTCGACGGCATGGAGCCGCAGAACTTTAGTGTCTACACCTGGCTGGTGAGCGAGGGGATCCGCTTTGAGATCGGTTTTCTGATCGACGAGCTGACCGCGATGATGATGGTGGTGGTCACCTTTGTCTCGCTGATGGTGCACATCTACACCGTGGGCTACATGTCCCACGACGAGGAGAACTGGCCTGCAGGCAGCAAGGCGGGCACCAACAGCTACCAACGCTTCTTCAGCTACCTCTCGCTGTTTACCTTCTCGATGCTGATGCTGGTGATGGCGAACAACTTCCTCCAGCTGTTCTTCGGCTGGGAGGCGGTGGGTTTGGTCTCCTACCTGCTGATCGGTTTCTGGTCCAGTCGCGAGAGTGCGGTATTTGCCAACATGAAGGCCTTCCTGGTCAACCGCGTAGGGGACTTTGGCTTTCTGTTGGGGATCGCTGCGGTACTGATGTACTTCGGTACACTGGATTACGCCTCGGTGTTCAATGCGGTGGAACACCACAAGGACATGACCATCACCATCTGGCCGGGCAGCGAGTGGAACATCATCACCGTGATCGGCATCCTGTTGTTCATCGGGGCGATGGGTAAGTCGGCCCAGGTGCCACTGCACGTGTGGCTGCCCGACTCGATGGAGGGCCCGACCCCCATCTCCGCCCTGATCCACGCCGCGACCATGGTAACCGCCGGGATCTTCATGGTGGCGCGCATGTCGCCGGTCTATGAACTCTCCGAGGTGGCACTGAGCTTTGTCCTGGTGATCGGCGCGATCACGGCACTGTTCATGGGGCTGCTGGGTCTGGTTCAACACGACATCAAGCGTGTGGTGGCCTATTCGACCCTCTCCCAGCTTGGCTATATGACCGTGGCGCTGGGGGTCTCCGCCTATGCGGCCGGGGTCTTCCACCTGATGACCCATGCCTTCTTCAAGGCGCTGCTGTTCCTCGCCGCCGGCTCGGTGATCATCGCCATGCACCACAAACAGGACATGCGCGAAATGGGCGGATTGCGCAAGTACATGCCGATCACCTGGCTCACCTCGCTGATCGGCTCGTTGGCGCTGATCGGTGCACCGGGCTTCTCCGGCTTCTTCTCCAAGGACTCCATCATCGAGGCGGTAGGCCACTCCACCATCCCGGGCGCCGGCTTCGCCTATTTCGCTGTGTTGGCCGGGGTCTTTATCACGGCGCTGTACAGCTTCCGTATGTACTTCCTGGTGTTCCACGGCAAGGAGCGTATGGATGAGCATACCCGCAGCCACCTGCATGAATCACCACGGGTGGTCACTGTGCCGCTGATCCTGCTGGCCATCCCTTCGGTCTTTATCGGCTGGGCCTATGTCGGGGACATGGTATTTGGTGATTTCTTCATCAACGCCATCACCGTACTGCCCGAGCACGATGTGTTGAGCGAGGTGGGTTTCACCAGCGCCTTCGGCATGCTGTTGCACGGCTTTGTCACCGCGCCATTCTGGCTTGCGCTGGCCGGTGTGGGCGTGGCCTATTACCTCTATATGGTGCGTACTGACCTGCCGGCCAAGATCGTCCAGTTGCCGGTGATCAAGACCCTCTACGCCATCCTGCAACGCAACTACGGCTTTGACGCATTCAACAACCTGGTCTTCGGGCGCGGCAGTCGTGGCCTGGGTACCGGGCTGTGGAAGGGGGGCGATACCATGCTGATCGATGGTCTACTGGTTAACGGTACGGCCCGCTTGGTGGGCTGGTTCTCCTCAGTGCTGCGCCGTGTGCAGTCGGGCTATCTCTATCACTACGCCTTCGCCATGATCATCGGGCTGTTGGTGTTGTTTGGCCTCTTTGTGGTCGCTTAACCCGGGTGTTTGATAAGTTCGCACGATGATCGCGCAGGATATTGATTGCACAATGGTCTTTTTTCGACGCAGCGGTGTAGTTACTCATGCACCCGACGGAGAAACTACATTGTGCAGTCAAGAGGCAAGTGAGGGCGTGTGAAATTTATGAAATATCCGGGTTCATACAAGAATGAAGGGTAGGGTGCATGTTTGCTGATTTACCATTGCTGAGTCTGCTTATCTGGGTGCCGATCATCGGCGGCCTGCTGGTGATGCTGGCGGGAAGCGGACGGACCGGTCTGGAGGCCAAGGTACTGGCGTTGCTGGTATCACTGCTTACCTTCGCCCTCTCCATCCCGCTGTTTACCGGCTTTGACACCGGGACGGCGGCGATGCAGTTCACCGAGTTCAAGCCATGGATCGCCGCCTTTGGGATCAACTACCATCTGGGGGTGGACGGGATCTCGATGCCGCTGATCGTGCTGACCACCTTTACCACCGTGCTGGTGGTGATCGCGGGTTGGGAGGTCATCAAGAACAAACCTGCCCAGTACATGGCCGCCTTCCTGATCATGGAAGGGCTGATGATTGGGGTCTTTTCTGCCCTGGATGCGATGCTGTTCTACGTGTTCTGGGAGGCGATGCTGATCCCGATGTTCATCGTGATCGGGATCTGGGGGGGCGCTAACCGGGTCTACGCCACTATTAAGTTCTTCCTCTACACCTTCCTGGGCTCGGTGTTCATGCTGGTGGCATTGCTGTGGCTTTACGGTCAGGCCGATAGCTTCGCGATCCTCGACTTCCACGCCCTGCCGATCAGTGCCACAGCGCAGATCTGGATCTTCCTGGCCTTCCTGGTGGCCTTTGCGGTCAAGGTACCGATGTGGCCGGTACATACCTGGCTGCCCGATGCCCACGTTCAGGCCCCCACCGGCGGTTCGGTGATCCTGGCGGCGATCATGCTCAAGCTGGGCGCCTACGGCTTCCTGCGCTTCTCGTTGCCGATCACCCCCGATGCCAGCCAAACCCTGGACTGGCTGATGATCGGGCTGTCGCTGATCGCGGTGGCCTACATCGGCTTTGTGGCGCTGGTGCAGCGCGACATGAAGAAGCTGATCGCCTACTCCTCCATCTCCCACATGGGCTTCGTCACCCTGGGCTTCTTTATCCCCTGGGCGATCGCCGCCAACACCGGCAGCTTCTCTGGCGCGGGGCTGGGGATCTCCGGCGGCATGGTGCAGATGATCTCCCACGGTTTTGTCTCGGCGGCGATGTTCCTCGCGGTCGGGGTGATGTACGACCGCATGCATTCGCGCGAGATCAACGACTACGGCGGGGTGGTGCACGTGATGCCCAAGTTCGCCGGGTTTATGGTGCTGTTCGCCATGGCCAATGCGGGCCTGCCCGGTACCGCCGGTTTCGTCGGTGAGTTTATGGTCATCCTGGCCGCCTTCCAGGCCAACTTCTGGATCGCCTTCGTCGCCGCCAGTACCCTGATCCTCGGCGCGGCCTATACCCTGTGGATGGTCAAGCGGGTGATCTACGGTGAGATCCGCAACCAGAAGGTGGCGGCACTGAAGGACATCAATCCCCGTGAATTCCTGATCCTGGGGGTACTGGCCTTTATGGTCATCCTGCTGGGTGTGTGGCCAGCGCCGTTGCTGGAGGTGATGGATGTCACGGTACAACAGCTGGTCGAACACATTAGTGTTTCCAAGGTCCCTGCGGGCGCGATGTAACGGAGCCGATAACAGATGAATTTTGAGATGCCCAATTTTGCCCTTGCAATGCCCGAGATGTTTGTCCTCGGCATGGCCTGTTTGATCCTCCTCGTCGACCTGTTCCTCAACGAACGCAGCCGGGTGGTTACCTATCTGCTCTCCCAGGCCACCCTGGTAGGGGCCTTCATCCTGACCCTATCACTTTACACCCCGGTGCGTGAGCTGACCTTCAGCGGCACCTTTGTGCTCGACCCCATGGCCAGTGTGTTGAAGATGGCGGTCTATGCGGTGGTGTTTGTGATGTTCCTCTACACCCGTAGCTATCTGCAGGCGCGCCAGATGTTTACCGGCGAGTTCTACACCCTGGCGCTGTTCGGGGTGTTGGGGATGATGGTGATGATCTCTGCCCACAGCTTCCTCACCCTCTACCTCGGACTGGAGCTGCTGTCGCTGTCGATGTACGCCATGGTGGCACTGCAACGCGACAACCGGGTCGCCTCCGAGGCGGCGATGAAATACTTCCTGCTCGGGGCGATGGCCTCGGCGATGCTGCTCTACGGCATGTCGATGCTCTACGGTGTCACCGGCTCGCTGGATCTGGGCGAGATCAGCCGCGCCATCGACGAGGGCGAGATCGAACGGATGTTGCTGGTGTTTGGCCTGGTCTTCATGCTGGTCGGGGTCGCCTTCAAGCTGGGTGCAGTGCCCTTCCATATGTGGGTGCCCGATGTCTACCACGGTGCCCCCACGGCAGTGACCCAGTTCATCAGCACCGCCCCCAAGATCGCCGCCTTCGCGCTGCTGATCCGCCTGCTGGTGGATGGCCTGGGTGGCCTGCAGAGTGAGTGGCACGACATCCTGGTGCTATTGGCGATCCTCTCTATCTCGGTGGGTAACATCATTGCCATCGCCCAGACCAATATCAAACGCATGCTGGCCTACTCCGGGATCGCCCACGCCGGCTTTCTGATCCTCGGGGTGCTCTCCGGTACCGCCGAGGGCTATGCGGCGGGGATGTTCTACGTCATTGTCTATGCGGTGATGGGGCTGGCAGGCTTTGGTATGGTGCTGCTTATGAGCCGCGCCGGCTTTGAAGCCGATAGCCTGGAGGACTACAAGGGGCTGAATCAGCGCAATCCCTGGTTTGCCCTGATGGTGCTGTTTATCATGTTCTCCATGGCCGGGGTGCCGCCCTTTATCGGCTTCTGGGCCAAGCTGGCGGTACTCCAGGCAGTGGTCGCCAGCGGTCTGATCTGGCTGGCGGTGCTGGCGGTGATCTTCTCCGTGATCGGTGCCTTCTACTACCTGCGCGTGATCAAGCTGATGTATTTCGATGCACCGGCAGATGAGGCGCGCATTGAGCCGGGACGCGAACTGGCGGCAGTGTTTAGCGGTAATGCCCTGGTGATCCTGGCCATGGGCCTCTTCCCCGGTGCCCTGATGGCCATCTGTATCCAGGCCTTTGCACTGTAACCTGCACCCCTCGGCGACCACTGGTCGCCGTATCCCTGTTCAGGAACCCTGATGCATTCCTTGCGCAATCTGGCCTTGCTGTTGTTGCTGATCGCCTGTTCCCCGGCAAGTGCCGATGATACGCACAACTCCCCGGCCCAGTTGGATATCGGATTGGCGCTTGGTTCCGGTGGGGCGGGCGGACTCGCCCATATCGCCATGCTGCAGGTCTTTGACGAGTTGCAGATCAGGCCTGCACGGATCAGTGGCAGCAGTATCGGTGCGGTGATTGGTGTGCTCTATGCCGCAGGCCTCGATGGCAACGAGATCCATGATATCTTTGGCGAGTTTGGTGGCTCCAATCTGGACGCGCTATCTCGACTGATGCGCCCTGGTGCCGACTTGGGTTTGAGTGATCTGCTTCGCCTTGACCTGGGTAACGGTGGTCTGCTCGACTCCTCTGGTTTTATCGACTTTCTTAAGACGAAGGTGGAGGCGCGCCACTTTGCGGATTTGACGATCCCGCTGGAGGTCGTGGCCACCGACTTCTGGAGTGGCGAGATGGTGGTGCTCAAGGACGGCCCCCTGTTTCCCGCCATTGCCGCCAGTATGGCGGTACCGGTGTTGTTCTCTCCTGTAGCCGTGGGTGAGGATCTGCTGGTCGATGGTGGCACCTCGAATCCGCTGCCCTTTGATCTACTGACAGGCCGGCACGCAAGGGTGGTTGCCATTGATGTCACGGGTTCGCGCACGCCGGGCGAGAGTGGCGAGGCCGAGATCACCGATATGCTGTTCAACACCTTCAAGATCATGCAGCAGTCCATCATCAAGGCACGGATGCTGGGGCATCCGCCCGACCTCTATCTCAAACCAGATACCGGCAATGTGCTGATGCTCAGCTTTCACCGTGTGGAGCAGACCATGGACGATGCACAACCTGCTGCCGAGCAACTACGCGAGCAATTGCGATCGTGGCGTGATGAACGTGAATAAAGGAACCTCCACAATGTTGGCTTGTCGAAGGCAGCGAACTATGGTCTGATAGCAAGCCCGAATCTATGCTGCATTCGGACTAGTAGCCTGAGAACTTTGCTTGGAGATACCGAATGACCGACGCCAATGCCGCGCTGATCCTGATCACAATCGCCATCGTGGTGGCCAACTTGCCGTGGATGAGTGAGAGGGTTTTCTTTTTTTTCCATCCTGCCGATGGTCACAAAAGTGCCTGGTGGCGTTGGGCTGAGTGGTTGGTGTTGTATTTTATCGTCGGTGGTATCGCGCTGGGCCTGGAGCACAAGGTCACCGGGCAGATCTATGCCCAGGAGTGGGAGTTTTATGTGGTCACCCTCTGCCTGTTCATGATCTTCGCCTTGCCCGGCTTCCTTTATCGCCACGATCTCAGGCCCAAGCTGGTAAAAAGGTAGCCTGACCCCCTTGCGCAGTCAGGCGCTGTTATGTAGAATGCTTCTCATCAGTTGCGGGGTGGAGCAGTCCGGTAGCTCGTCGGGCTCATAACCCGAAGGTCGTAGGTTCAAATCCTGCCCCCGCTACCAACAACGACAGCCTGGCTGTCAGGAAAACCGGCGCAAGCCGGTTTTTTTTCGCCTTGGATTTTCCTCCAGCAGTCCCTGCCCACCTACCTTTGTCGAACTATACTGTTCATTACCAAAGGCGTACACTCGATCCTTGTTGCACCTTCG
This sequence comes from Ectothiorhodospiraceae bacterium, assembly GCA_007125455.1. Lineage (GTDB taxonomy): Bacteria > Pseudomonadota > Gammaproteobacteria > Thiohalomonadales > Thiohalomonadaceae > SLDE01. Next base: position 22,993 of record SLDE01000127.1, on the reverse strand, counting down.
GCAGGGTGGCTGATTGATGAGGAATCTAAAAATCCGATACGTACTGGCGATGCTGTTGAGCGCCATGGCCGTGATCACCCTACTGGTTGTCGCCTGGGGTAGCAGCCGTGCGCTTGATGAGCTGCGTGAGGCGGAGCGTCTGTTACTGTTTCATGGCTTAACCGAACAAACCTTGCTGCTTGCCAGTAACCTGGCCAAGGAGCGGGGGATCACCTCTCTTGCCCTCGCTATGCCGGATAAGGTCAGCCCGGAGCTTGAGGAGCATATCGCCTCACTCCGACGCCAGAATCAGGCCTATTATCAAGCCACCCTCGACACCAGCGAATCCCTGTTGCGCCATACCCCCCAGCGCCGTGGCCAGTTAGCCCTGGCAGAGTTTCGCGAGCGCCATGCCGATCTGGAAGAGGCGAGACAGGCCGCCGGGCGCATGATTGAGCTTGGGCATACTGGAGGGGCTTCACTGTTTAGTGAAAGCATCACCAGCACGATCGAATCGAGTAGCGTATTGCGCGAGGTTAGTCGTGCTGCCCACCGTGGCAGCTGGCTGGATAAGCCCATGTTTCGTGAGTTGCTTTATTCGGCTACGGAGTTGGCCGGACGTGAGCGTGCCCAAATCGCCATGCTGATTGCTACTGGGCGTCGCTTTGGGGAAGAGGAATACCTGGAGATCATGGCACGACGCCATTCGGTCAATCTTACGCTGGAGCGCATCGCGCTTTCGCTTGACGAGATGCTCTGGGACAAAGAGGTGGAACAGGCGCTTGAGGAAATGCGTAGCCACTATTTTGGCGAATACCAGACACTGCGTAATGAAGTCATTACAGCTGGAAAGTCCGGGGCGAGCTACCCGATCGATGCCTATGGGTGGTTTCAGCAGTCCAGCCACTGCATAGATACCATCATCCAGCTCGGTACGGTGGTGAATGGCGTCATTGCCCAGCGTATTGCTGAGCGCATGGAGCGCGCACGCATGGAAGTAGGGATCCTGTTCATGCTGGCAGCCTTTGTGATCATCAGCTTCCTCTTTTCCTTGAGCTACCTGCGTAATCGTTTTGTCCGTCCACTCAAAAAATTGGAGGATGCCGCAGTCACCATTGGGCGCGGAGATTATAGCCAGCCCCTTGCCATGCGTTATCGGGATGAGTTTGGTCAGTTGGGTACGGCGATAGAGCGTATGCGTGTGTCTTTGCTCGATGAATTGCTGGCACAGCAACGTGCCGAGGGCCGCTTGCGCACCAGTATGGAGCGCTTTCGCAGTCTGGTGGAGAGTACCGGTGACTGGTTATGGGAGGTGGATAGGGAAGGGCGCTACACCTATGCCAGCCCGCAGGTGGAGGAGATCCTGGGCTACTCCGCCGAGGAGATCATCGGGCTGACCCCCTTCGACCTGATGCCGCCCGACGAGGCGGAGCACACCCGCCTGCTCTTTACCCGCCTTGCCGCCCGGCAGGAAACCATGCGCTCTCTGATCAATGTGAACCTTCACCGGGACGGCCACACGGTGGTCCTGGAGACCAGTGGTGTGCCATTTCGGGATGAGAATGGCGAGTTCAAGGGGTATCGGGGCATTGATCGCGATATCACCTGGCGTCGCCAGGCCGAGGATCAGCAGCTCAAGCTATTGCGCGTGGTAGAGCAGACCGATGATGCGGTGATGATCACCGATCCGGATGGCATTATCGAGTATGTAAATAGCGCCTTTGAACGGGTTACCGGTTACGCCCGTGAAGAGGTATTGGGCGAGCATTGCCGGTTATTAAATTCAGGTCAGCAGGACGATGCCTTCTACCGCCGCCTGTGGACCACCATCACCAATGGCAAGCCGTTCCAGTCGATGATCGTTAACCGGCGCAAGGATGGCTCGTTCTACCACGAAGAGAAGACCATCACCCCCCTGCGTGACCACGATGGACACACGACCCACTATCTTTCGACCTCAAAGGATATCACCGAGCGCAGGCGCATGGATGAGCAGCTGCAGCAGTCGGAAAAGCTGGCATCGATCGGTCAGTTGGCGGCTGGTGTGGCCCACGAGATCAATAACCCAGTGGGCTATATCAGTTCCAATATCAGTAGCCTTAACCGCTATATGCGTGAGTTGTTTGAGCTGTTGTCGTTGTATGAGGAGGCCGAATCGGCACTAATCAGCACCGAGGTCCATGGGCGACTATCCGAACTCAAGGAGCGGATCGATCTGGCCTACCTGCGCGAGGATATTTACGATCTATTACAGGAATCGGATGAAGGGGTCGGGCGGGTACGCAAGATCGTTCAGGATCTGAAGGACTTCTCTCGTCAGGAGAGTGCCGACTGGCAGCTGTTTGACCTGCACAAAGGCCTGGAAAGCACGCTGAATATCGTACACAACGAGATCAAGTACAAGGCCGAGGTGAAGCGGGAGTACGGCGAGCTTCCTGAGGTCGAGTGTATACCTTCACAGCTCAACCAGGTCTTTATGAACCTGTTGGTGAACGCCGCACAGGCGATTGAAAAGGACGGGGTGATCCATGTGCGTACCGGCCAGGAAGGTGGCGGCGTCTGGGTTGAGGTGGAAGACAACGGCCAGGGGATCTCAGCGGAGCACTTGGGGCATCTGTTCGAGCCCTTCTTCACCACCAAACCAGTGGGCATGGGGACCGGGCTTGGACTGTCCCTCGCCTATGGCATCATTCAGAAACATGGCGGCGAGATCCAGGTAGACAGTGAGCAGGGACGAGGTACGCGCTTTCATATATGGCTCCCAGTGCGACAGCAGACGGACGACAATGAATAAGACACTGTTTGATGGTTTGCAGGAACTCAAAGTGGGGAACTTTCCCAAGATCTGCCCCAACTGTGGGCGGGTCTACAGGAGCTTTACGCAGTTTCTAGCCGAGACAAAACCGCTGGCACCAGACAAAAGTGGGCTAAAGTCCTCCTTGGATGAAAATGATCAGCCACTGGTGGAGCTGTTTCGTAACTGCGTATGCGGCTCGACCCTGATGGACTTTTATCGCTCACGACGGGATCACTCTGAAAATGGCGAACGCCGGCGTGTGCTGTTTAACGAGTTATTGGCGCAGTTCGTGGCACGGGGCTTGTCGCCGGAGCGTGCCAGTGACGAGCTTCGTGTCGTGATGTCGGGAAAACGTAGCGAGCTGCTGGAGACGCTGCTACACAAATAACCTTAGCAAAGCTCGCTGCAAGCGTTGTGGGGTGGCGCTACACTCGGAGGAGGGGCTGCCAGCGACAGAAGAGGTAATGGAGGTATGATGGAGGAACGCAAGCTACTGTTGGTGGACGACGAGGAGAATATCCTGCGTGCACTCACACGTCTGCTGCGCCGTGATGACTACACCATCATCCCGGCGAGCAGTGGCCCAGAGGCGCTGAAATTGATGGCCGAGCATAGCTTCGGTGTCATTGTTACCGATCAGCGTATGCCAGGTATGGTTGGGGTCGAGTTTCTGGAACAAGCCAAGGTTCTGCAACCCAATTCGGTGCGGATCATGTTGTCGGGCTACACCGAGCTGCAGTCGGTGACCGAAGCGATCAACCGAGGTTCGATCTTCCGCTTTCTTACCAAGCCCTGGGATGACGAACTGTTGCGCCAGAATATCCGCGAGGCCTTCGAACACTATGAGCTGCGTGCGGAGCGGGATCGTTTGGCCAGTGAGCTGACACAGGCCAACCACCGATTGTCCGATGCCAAGCATGGGCTTGAGCGTCGGGTGGCAAGCCAGAGTGAGACGCTGAATAGTCAGCAGCGCCTGCACGGGCTGGCGCACGAAGTACTGGAACAGTTGCCGGTGGGTGTGATTGCCTGGGGGCGGCAAGGTCGGATCATCCTGGCCAATGGTCAGGCGCATCGCCTGTTGGGCAAGCCGTACGGGGCATTGTCAGGTGCTGACGTGACCCTGTTGCCAGAGGCCGTACGTCGGGCGTCATACAGACAGGGGGAGGCGGGGGAGGTCGTACCATTGCTTGCTGAGTTGGCCGGTTCAAAGGTTCATCTTCATTGTGTGTCCGCCACGCTAAACGGTGAAGAGGCTGCCGCCGTGGTGGCGATCACCCCCCTGAGTAGCCTTGTTGACCATATCCACGATGGCGAGCAATACCATGAAATCTGATCTGACAGGTGCGCTATGAGTGATGAGCTAGCACAACACACCGGGGGAGAGAATGCGGCGGTCGGCTTACTCCTGGTGGACGACGAGGCCAATATCCTCTCGGCATTGCGCCGTCTGTTCCGCCCCCTGGGCTATACCATCTATACCGCCACGGGGGGGGCGGAAGGTCTGGGGATCCTTGAGCAGCACCCGGTGGATCTGGTGATCTCGGATATGCGTATGCCAGAGATGGATGGTGCCGCCTTTCTGGCCGAGGTGGCCAAGCGATGGCCTGAGGTGGTGCGCATCTTGCTGACCGGCTATGCCGATCTTCCCTCCACCATTGCAGCGATCAATCAGGGGCATATCTACGGCTACTTCAGCAAGCCTTGGGAAGACAATGAGATCACCCTGACGGTGCGCCACGCCCTGGAACAAAAGCGGCTGCGTGCCGAGCGGGATCGGCTGCAGGCACTCACCGAACAACAGAACACCGAACTCAAACAGCTCAACGCTGAGCTGGAGAGGCGGGTCGAGGCCCGCACCGAAGAGTTACGCCAGGCCAATATGTTTCTCGAGCTGGCATACAAGCAGCTTAAGGAAAGTTACTTTGCGGCGATCCCGGTGTTTGCCAGCCTGTTGCAACTGCGCGAGGGGCGCGACAAGGGACATAGCCAGCGGGTTGGTGCGCTGGCGCGCGCCATTGCACGCCAGATGAAACTGGACGAAGATCTGGTGCGCCAGATCTACTTTGCCGGGTTATTACACGACATCGGTAAGCTGGCCTGGTCGGATACCCTGCTGAACACCCCCGCCAACCGCCTGGACAAGGAGCAGCGCCGTATCGTGGTCAGGCATCCGGCTGCGGGGCAGGCGGTCTTGATGGGGATGGAACCACTGCACAAGACGGCGCTGTTTATCCGCCATCACCATGAATATTTTAATGGTAGCGGATATCCTGATCAGCTTGCCGGTGAGCGCATCCCGCTGGGGGCGCGCATTATCGCGGTCGCCAATGACTACGATGGGCTGCGCAGTGGCCATCTGATCGGTGATGAGCTGACCGCCATGGATGCCTGCGGCTTTCTGCAGGAGTATAGCGGTGAGCGCTATGATGCTGATGTGGTTGAGGCCTGTGTTGCCGTTATCTACCATCGCGAACATGGCGAAAGCATGGTGCACGAGCTGCGGCTGCAGCCCGATCATCTGCGTGTCAATATGATACTCTCAAGGGACCTGTACAGTCGCGAAGGGGTATTGATGCTAACCAAGGGCTACCGCCTGAATGAGCGCTTGATAGCCAAGATCAAACAATACATGAGTGACGAGGAGGATCCTGTGTTGGTCCACGTCTATGCCGAGGGAGAGAGTCATGCACCGCATCATGCTGGTTGATGATGAGCCGAATGTCCTGCGCGCACTTGAGCGCCTACTAAGTAAGCCGCAGCGCGAGATCGAATGCTTTACCGATCCGCAGCAAGCCTTGCAACGCGCCTATACGGCGACCTTTGATCTGATTTTGTCCGATTACCGTATGCCAAGGATGGATGGGGTGGAGCTATTGATCAAGCTCAAGGAGATGCAGCCGGATCTGATCCGTCTGATCATTAGCGGCCATAACGATCTGGATGCCATTCTCAGTGCGATCAACAAGGCTGAGATCTATCGTTTTGTCACCAAGCCCTGGGATAACTTCGAGCTGGAGATGACTGTAGAGAATGCCCTGATGCACCGGGATATGCTGGTGGAGAACCGTCGCCTGGCCGAACAGGTCCGTCAGCAGCAACAGCGTCTGAGCCGTCAGGATCAGGCGATGTACGCGCTGGAACGCAACCACCCGGAAATCGCCAAAGTCGTGTGGGCCGATGACGGATCGATCCGGCTCGATGAAGTGGAGTAGGCGTGGCCGATTACAATGCGTCCCTCAAGCGCCTGACCATCAAGCTTGTCTACTACGGTCCGGCACAGAGCGGCAAAACGACCAACCTGATGCGCTTGCACGACCACCTGCAGCCCGAACTGAAGGGGGAGATGATGACTCTGGAGACCCAGCAAGATCGCACCCTTTTCTTCGACTTGTTACCTCTGGGCTTCACCACGCCCTCCGGGCTGCTGATTAAGTTCAAACTGTTTACCGTGCCTGGGCAGGTACAACACGACAGTACTCGCAAGGCGGTACTCTCCCGTGCCGACGGGGTGGTCTTTGTGGCCGACTCCCAGCGTGAGCAAACCATCAATAATGGCGAGTCCTTCGATAATCTGGCGGCCAATGCGGCGCGGGTAGGGATCGATTTCACTGCGCTGCCATTGGTGGTGCAGTTCAATAAGCGTGATCTGCCTGGGGTGCTGACGGAGGAAGAGATCCGGGCCCGTTGGCAAAACGCGCCCTGGCCATTGCGCTTTAGCACCGCCCTGACTGGTGAAGGCGTACTGGATACCTTTCGCTGCTTGCTGGGCCTGGTCTATGATTCCCTTGAGGGGGATTACGCGTTGTCCAGTGCGCACGGCCTGGGTAGGGAGCGATTTATCTTTTTGGCAAGTGGGTGAGCGTGGAACACTTTGACCGTGAGCTAAGTCTGGGGGTGCTACTGCCTCCGGCATCCCAGGAAAGGCTGCACTCGGCCTTGCAAGGGTTGTTGGGTGTCGGGGTTTGGCTGTGTGACGGCCAGGATGAGGTGATCCTTTCCGCCCCAGGCCCGATGCCCGAGCAGCGACTCGCTATCGCAGTGGAACTGGAGCCCATCGCCTACTTGCACGCCGATGCCCCCCCGTCACAACTGGAAGGTGCTGCCGAATTGCTGCGGCTGGTGCTGCTGGCCAATGCCCGCTATGTGATGGCCTCGGATCTCCACCTGGAGGCCGTGCACGAGGACTATGCCACGCTTGCGCAGGAGCACAAGGCCCTGTTGGCGTCTGAGCAGCGTTACCGGGAGCTGGCTGCCCATCTGGAGCAGCGCGTAGCCGAACAGGTCGCGATGATTGAGCATACCCAGCGCCAGTTATATCAAAGCGGAAAGCTCGCCTCGGTGGGGCGCCTGGCCGCCGGTGTCGCCCATGAGATCAATAACCCCATCGGCTATGTCAATAGCAACCTGGGCACTGCGATCGATTACCTGGAGAGCATGCGTAGCCTGGGGCAGCAGGTGGTCTGCTCGAGTGACTCGGCGCTGCGCGAGTTTTGGCAGAGGCAGGGCATGGACGCGCTGCTGGTGGACTTTGCCGAGCTGCTGACCGAGAGCCGTGAAGGGGTGGCGCGGGTGGCCAGGGTGGTGAGCGCCCTGAAGGGGTTTTCCAGTATCGACAGCCCCGACTCCGGGGAGGCCGATGTCAATGCGGTGATCCGGCAAAGCCTGGAGGTCGCACGGGGGACGATGGCCGCCCAGGCGCAGGTGGCGCTTGAGTTGGGGGTGGTCTCAGCGGTCAAGGCCGACCCCGCCCGTCTGGGGGAGGTGGTGCTGAACCTGTTGCTTAACGCCGTTGCCGCCGTCACCCCCGGTGAGGGGCGGATACGGATCAGCACATCCCAGCAGGAACAGACCGTGCATGTGCAGATCTGTGACAATGGTTGTGGTATTAGCCAGGCAGAGCAGGAGAAGATATTCGAACCGTTTTACACCACCCATGGGGTGGGCGAGGGAAGTGGCTTGGGATTGACCGTGGCGAACGACATCATCAAGGGGCTGGGAGGGCGTATCGAGCTGGATAGCCGTCCCGGCGATGGCAGTTGCTTCACGATTGTGCTGCCGGGTTAGGGCCATGGCCTACGCATCGTTTTTTACCGGCGAGCCATCCCCAGCCCCTGGCGAGCAGGAGCCAAGCAAGCCTTATCGTCTGCTGATCGTGGATGATGAACCCAATGTGCTCAAGGCCCTGCAGCGGGTCTTCCGCCAGGAGGCCTACCAAGTGATGCTGGCGGCCAGTGGCGATGAGGCACTGCGGATCTGTGCCCAGGAAGCGGTGCATGTGGTGATCTCCGACTACATGATGCCCGGTATGAACGGTGCCGAGTTGTTGCGTCGGATCAAACAGACCTGGCCCGACACCATTCGCATCATGCTCACCGGCCACGCCGACACCGGTGCGGTGATGGGGGCGATCAACGAAGGGGCCGTATTCAAGTTTATCCTCAAGCCGTGGAATGATGACGACCTGCGCGTTACCGTCGCCCTTGCGCTGGAGCAGCACGACCTGATCCACAAGAATCGCAGCCTGCAGGAGGAAAATCGCCTGCGCAGCCGCGAGGTTAAGCGTCTGAGCCGCTTGGCCGCCAGCAGTCGTAGCCAACTGGCGATTATGTTGCACAAACGTGGTCTGCTCAATGACCAGCAGTTGCAGGAATTGCACCAGCAGGCGCAGCAGCGCAAACAGCCGATTATCCGGGTGTTGCTCGATAAGGGCTGGATTGCCGAGGATGAGATACGCAAGATCCTGCGCAAGGACTTGCTGCTCGAAGAGGTCTCCCTGGCTGAATACGAGGTGATGACAGCCCTGCACGACCTTTTCCCGCGCAGCTTCTGCGAACACAACCTGATCGCGCCACTCAAGCTGGAGGGTAAGCTGCTAACCCTGGTGATGGCCGATCCGATGGACACCGGGTTGATCGATGACCTGCGCTTTTCCGCTGGCCTGGAGCTGCGTACTGTAATGGCTAACAGTGCGGCGATCACCGAGCGCCTGGATGCACTCTATGGTGAGCGCAGCGAGACGGGCATTGATGAGCTGGAAAGCCTGGTGGCCACCGTCGATCCCTATGAGAGCATCGAGGTGGTGATCGAAGAGGAAGATGACCTGCCACTGGATGAGCTGCTGCGTCAGTCCGATGAACTGCCAGCGGTGCGGCTAGTCAATGCCATCATCCTTGAGGCGGCGCGGCTGAAGGCCTCCGATGTGCATATTCAGCCACGGGCCAAGGGGATCGTAGTACGTTATCGTATCGACGGCATTCTTCGCGACACCTTTCACATCCCCCACCACATGCAAAATTCGCTGGTCTCGCGGATCAAGATCATGTCGGAGCTGGACATCGCCGAGAAACGCCGTCCGCAGGATGGGCGTATCACCGTCAAGACGCCAATGCATATCGTCGATCTGCGTATCTCCACCCTGCCCACGGTGAGCGGCGAGAAGGTCGTGATGCGCATTCTGGATCGTAATGCCTCGATCCAGTCGCTCAACGAGCTGGGTTTTGCCCCACAGGAGTTGGCAAGGGTAAGGGCGCTGACAGAGAAGCCCCAGGGGATCATCCTCGCCACTGGCCCCACCGGTAGCGGCAAGACCAACACCCTTTACTCGCTGCTCCAGCACAACGCGGATCCAGGCAAAAACTACGTCACCATCGAAGATCCCGTGGAGTTCTTCATGGACATGGCTGGCCAAGTGCATATCCGCGAGAAGATCGGGCTCACCTTCCCCAGCGTATTACGCGCCATCCTGCGTCAGGACCCGGACGTGATCCTGTTGGGGGAGATCCGTGATTTCGAGACGGCCGAGGTAGCCTTCCATGCCGCCCTCACCGGCCATATGGTCTTTTCTACCCTGCACACCAATTCCGCGGTGGCCACCGTGGCGCGTTTGTTTGATCTGGGGCTAAAGCCCTATGTGGTGGCGGCCGCCCTGGAGGGCATCATCGCCCAACGCCTGGTCCGGCGGTTGTGCAGCCACTGCCGTGAGCCGACCTCCCCTGAGGCCGAGCTGGCAGAAAAGCTCGGGCCGGGGTTCTCGCCAGCCAATCTGCCCCAGAGCTACCGGGCCAAGGGCTGCCGCCACTGCGGGGGGAGCGGTTACCATGGCCGGATCGGCCTGTTTGAGGTGTTGGTGCCGAATGATGAGCTACGCCATCTGATGACCAATGGGGCCAGCATGCTGGAGATAAACCGCGCCGCACGTGCGCAGGGCACCCGCAGCCTGCTCACCGACGCCCAGGAAAAGGTCGCCCAGGGGCTCACCGACTGCCGTGAGGTGTTGCGGGTACTGGGGCCACAAGCCAATGAGCTAAGTGTTTGACTTGCCATGCCAGCAGCAGTATCATGGCGTGATGTTGTACAGGGCAGGCAGCAAGTGGAGTGGTGCCGCTGCGCGAGTCACAGGCTAGGCGCGTCCTGCAAGCGAATTGATGTTGCAACAGGCCCCGTATACGGGGCTTTTTGTTAGCTGGCCATCGGGCTGGTATCAGGGCGTGGGTGACTTGGCGGTGAAAAACGGCTATACTCCTGCGCCAGTTATGGATGTTGCAGATGGGCCTTGGGCCCATTTTTTGTTTCCGGATGATGGGTTATGGCTAGGGCAAACGCACAGATTCACGCGATTATAGGGCCTGCGGTGAGCGCACTGGGCTTCGAGTTGCTAGGGGTTGAACACCTGGCACAGGGGCGTCACACCTTGCTGCGGATCTATATCGACCACCCGGATGGGATCGATGTGGATAATTGCGCCGATGTCAGCCGTCAGGTGAGTGCGGTCATGGATGTGGAAGACCCTATTAGCGGTGAGTACACCCTGGAGGTCTCCTCGCCGGGACTGAATCGACCGCTGTTTAGCGCCGAGCAGTTCGCCCGCTATCCGGAACACCTCGTGGATGTGCGCCTGCGGGTGGCACAGGAGGGGCGGCGCAAGTTTCGCGGTCGCCTGCGCCAAGTTGGCGAGGACAGCCTGACCATCGAGGTGGACGGGCAGGAGTACGAGCTGACGATCGACAATATCGACAAGGCAAACCTGATCCACGAGTGGTAACGGTTCGTATACGTGTGTTAGTGCCCTGAGCAGGGGCTCAAGCTGGAGGCAGTCGAGGCTGTGTTATGAACAAAGAGATCCTACTGGTAGCAGACGCAGTTTCCAATGAAAAGGGCGTTGCCAAAGAGATTATCTTTGAGGCAATGGAGATTGCATTGGCTACCGCGACCAAAAAGCGTCACGGCGGCGATGTGGATATTCGGGTATCAATCGACCGTGAGAGCGGTGATTACGAAACCTTCCGTCGTTGGGAGGTGATCGACGATTCGGAGACCCAGCAGTTGGAGCTCCCCGAACGCCAGATCACCCTTGGTGCCGCGCGCATCGATAGCCCCGAGATTGAGCCGGGCGACTTTGTCGAAGACGAGGTCGAATCGGTCTCCTTTGGTCGTATTGCCGCCCAGACTGCCAAACAGGTCATCGTTCAGAAGGTTCGTGAGGCCGAGCGCGCGCAGGTGGTCGAGGCCTATCAGGACCGCATCGGTGAGCTGCTTAGCGGTATCGTCAAACGCATCGATCGTGGCAATATCATCCTCGACCTGGGTAACAACATCGAGGCGTTGATCGCCCGTGAACATGTTATCCCGCGTGAGGCGATCCGTCCCGGTGACCGGGTACGCGGCTACCTCTACGATGTGCGCTCTGAGCCCCGTGGACCGCAGCTGTTTGTCAGTCGCACCATGCCGGAGTTTCTCATCGAGCTGTTCCGTATTGAGGTGCCTGAAGTCAACGAGGGCCTGATCGATCTGATGGGAGCGGCCCGTGATCCGGGCATGCGTGCCAAGATCGCGGTACGTTCCAACGATCAGCGTATCGACCCGGTCGGCGCCTGTGTCGGGATGCGTGGCTCTCGTGTGCAGTCGGTCACCAATGAAATGAATGGCGAGCGGGTGGATATCGTGCTGTGGAACGATAACCCGGCCCAGTTCGTGATCAATGCCATGGCCCCTGCCGAAGTACTCTCCATCGTGGTGGACGAGGATTCCGGCAGCATGGATATTGCCGTTGATGAAGAGCAACTTTCTCAGGCGATCGGTCGCGGTGGGCAAAATGTACGCCTGGCCAGTGAGCTGACCGGCTGGGAACTCAATGTAATGACCGAGTCCCAGGCGGAAGAGAAGAACGAGGCCGAGCTGGCCGCCCTGACCAAGCTGTTTCATGAGCAGTTGAATGTGGATGAAGAGGTTGCCAGCATCCTGGTACAGGAGGGCTTCTCCAGTATCGAGGAAGTGGCCTACGTGCCAGTCAATGAGATGCTGGAGATCGAGGAATTCGACGAGAATATCGTCGACGAGCTGCGTGCCCGGGCAAAAGATATCCTGGTCACACGCGAGATTAGTAACGAAGAGCACGGTGGTGCTGAGCCTGCGCAGGATCTGCTAGAGATGGATGGCATGGATCCCCAGTTGGCTGAAGCATTGGCGCGTATCGGAATTTCTACCATGGAAGATTTGGCTGAAATGGCTGTCGATGACCTGATGGTGATCGACGATATGGACGAAGAGCGTGCTGCGAGCCTGATTATGACGGCGCGTGCCCCATGGTTTGCGGAAGAGCAATAAGGTTATAGGTCGGGAGAACTGTGTAGATGTCTGAGGTTACCGTTAAACAATTTGCTGAGACGATTGGGGTACCGGTAGAGCGACTCATCACCCAGCTGCAGGATGCCGGTATCGGCAAAATGGGTGAAGACCAGAACATTGGTGACAATGACAAGGTCAAGCTGCTGGACTACCTGCGTCAAAAGCACGGTAGCGAGCAGAGCGAGTCGAAGGCCGACGCCGGGCCAAAGAAGATCACCCTCAAGCGTCGCACCACCAGCGAGATAAAAGTCGGAGGCGGTGCTGCCAGTAAGGGTAAGACCGTCACCGTCGAGGTGCGTAAAAAACGCACCTACGTCAAGCGCAGCGTGGTTGAGGCTGAGGAAGATAAGCGTATCGACGGCGAGGTTGCCCAGCGTCTGGAGCAACAGCTTGAGGTTGAGGCCGTCCAGCGTGCTGAGGAGGAGGCGCGTCGTAAGCAGGATGAAGAGCGCCAGCGCCAGGAAGATGAACTGCGCCGCCAGCAGGAAGCCGAAGAGGCCGCCAAGCGTGCCGCCGAGCAGCCTGCTGTGCCCGCCGAACCGGAGCCTGCTCCGGTAGTTGCCGCCGAACCCCCTGCCGCGCCTGCACCAACGCCTGCGCCTGCGCCGACCGAGACGCGCGCCAAAGATGCCAAGAAGTTCACCAACGACAAGGAGAGCGTCAAGGGTAAGAAGGGTCGTCGTCGCAAGGATAGTGATGGTGGTGAGTTGCATATTTCGTCCGACAAGAGCGGTCGACGCAACAACAAGAAGAAGGGTGGAAAGGGGCGTGCTGCGGCGGCCTCCACTTCCCGCCATGGCTTCGAAAAGCCGACCGCGCCTATCGTGCGTGAAGTCAGTATCCCCGAGACCATCACTGTTGGTGAATTGGCGCAGAAGATGTCGGTCAAGGCGGCTGAAGTCATCAAGGCGATGATGAAGCTCGGCACCATGGCCACCATCAACCAGGTGATCGACCAGGAAACCGCTTCCGTTGTGGTGGAAGAGATGGGTCACAAGGCGACCATGATGAAAGAGAACGCGCTCGAGGAAGAGGTGCTCAAGTCCTCCGAAACCGAGGGTGAAGAGGTTGCCCGTGCGCCGGTCGTAACCATCATGGGTCACGTTGACCATGGCAAGACCTCCTTGCTTGACTATATCCGCCGCACCCGCGTTGCCTCAGGTGAGGCCGGCGGGATCACACAGCACATCGGTGCCTACCACGTAGAGACCGAGCGCGGGATGATCTCTTTCCTCGATACCCCCGGCCATGCGGCGTTTACCGCCATGCGTGCCCGTGGTGCCGATCTGACCGATATCGTGGTGTTGGTGGTGGCTGCCGATGACGGCGTCATGCCACAGACCAAAGAGGCCGTGCAGCATGCACGGGCTGCCGGTGTGCCCTTGATCATCGCGGTGAACAAGATTGACAAGCCTGAGGCCGATCCTGATCGGGTCAAGAACGAGCTGGCCCAGCACGATGTCATCCCCGAAGATTGGGGCGGTGACACCATGTTTGTCCACGTCTCTGCCAAGGCAGGGACCGGCATTGATGATTTGCTTGATGCCATCCTCTTGCAGGCCGAGGTACTCGAACTGAAGGCCGTTGCTACCGGTCCTGCCAGCGGTGTGGTGATCGAGTCGCGTCTGGACAAGGGGCGCGGTGCTGTGGCCTCCATTCTGGTACAGCGCGGCACCCTCAATAAGGGTGATATCGTGCTGGCCGGCCATGAGTATGGTCGTGTTCGTGCCATGCTGGATGAGACCGGCAAGCCCATTGTGAGTGCCGGCCCCTCCATTCCGGTGGAGATCCTGGGTCTCTCCGGGGTGCCGACAGCGGGCGAGCCAGCGGTGGTCGTGGCGGACGAACGCAAGGCCCGTGAGGTTGCGCTGTTCCGTCAGGGCAAGTTCCGTGATGTGAAGTTTGCCCGTCAGCAACAGGCCAAGCTGGATGACATGTTCAACCACATGGAAGAGGGCAAGGTTAACTACCTTAATATCCTGATCAAGGCGGATGTTCAGGGCTCGGTGGAAGCGATCGCCGATGCCTTGCGTAACCTCTCCACTGATGAGGTGAAGGTCAAGATCGTTGCCAGCGGTGTTGGTGGTATCAACGAGTCCGATGCCCAGTTGGCGGTCGCTTCCAATGCCATCATGGTCGGCTTCAATGTGCGTGCCGACGCCGGTGCCAAGCGGGTGATTGAAGAGCAGGGCATTGACCTGCACTACTACAGCATCATCTACGAGCTGATCGATGAGGTGAAGCGTGCCATGACCGGTATGCTGGCCCCCGAGTTCAAGGAGAACATCGTTGGTTTGGCCGAGGTGCGTGATGTGTTCCGCTCACCCAAGTTCGGTGCGGTTGCCGGGTGTATGGTGGTCGAAGGCACGGTGAAGCGTAACAATCCGATCCGCGTGCTGCGTGATAACGTCGTCATCTACGAGGGTGAACTGGAGTCGCTGCGTCGCTACAAGGACGATGTGGCCGAGGTGAAGTCGGGTACCGAGTGTGGTATCGGGGTGAAAAATTACAACGACGTCAAGGTCGGCGACCAGATCGAGGTCTTCGAGCGGGTTCAGGTCGAACGTACCCTCTAAGCGCATCCAGTCAAGGTAAGTATCGTGGCCAACGAGTTCAGCCGTAGTCGGCGGGTAGGTGAGCAGATCCAGCGTGAGCTGGCTGCTCTGGTTCAACGTGAGCTGAAGGATCCTCGCCTGGGGATGGTAACCATCTCTGCGGTTGAGGTCAGCCGTGATCTTACCGTGGCCAAGGTCTTCTTCACGGTACTCAATCAAGGCCATGACGTTGCCAGCACCCAGCAGGGGCTGCGCAGTGCCATGGGCTTTCTGCGTCGGGAGTTAGGGCGGCGCATGCAGCTACGGGTAGTGCCCGAACTGCGCTTTCAATACGACAGTTCAATCGAGCGAGGCGCGCAGTTGAGCTCCCTGATCGATCGCGCTGTCTCCAGCGATAAGTCAAAAAACGAGGAAAACTGAGTGGCACGTCGGCAAAAGGTCCGTGGGCGCAAGCTCAACGGTGTGGTATTGCTGGATAAACCTGTCGGGATCAGCTCCAACGCCGCGTTGCAGATCGTCAAGCGTCTCTTCTTTGCCGCCAAGGCGGGGCATACGGGAAACCTCGATCCTCTGGCCAGTGGCATGTTGCCCATCTGCCTGGGTGAGGCGACCAAGTTGTCGGCCTACCTGCTTGATGCCGACAAGGTCTATGTCGGCACCTGCAAGCTGGGTGAGAAGACCAGCAGTGGTGATGCCGAGGGGGATGTGATTGAGAGCCGCCCGGTGCCAGCCTTGGATGAAGCCCAGGTTGAGGCTGTCCTGGCACGCTTTCGCGGCGAGATCGAACAGATCCCGCCGATGCATTCTGCCCTCAAGATGAACGGCCAGCCGCTCTACAAACTGGCACGTCAGGGCATCGAGGTGGAGCGCAAGCCACGTCGTGTCACCATCCATGAGTTGCGCCTGTTGCGCATCGAGGGTGATGAGCTGGAGATCTACGTACACTGCTCCAAGGGGACCTACATCCGCACCCTGGCCGAAGATATCGGCGAGGCGCTCGGCTGTGGTGCACACCTGGGGCAGCTGCGCCGTACCCGTGTCGGTCCCTTCCTCGAAGAGGGGATGATCTCACTTGACGCCCTGCGCGAACAGGAAGAGGCCGACGGGGCCGAGGCGCTGGATGCGCATATCCTGCCGATGGAGTCGGCGTTGGGTGACTACCCGCCCATCGAGCTGACCGAAACGGCGCT
The DNA here is from genome assembly GCA_007125455.1 of Ectothiorhodospiraceae bacterium. GTDB lineage: Bacteria > Pseudomonadota > Gammaproteobacteria > Thiohalomonadales > Thiohalomonadaceae > SLDE01. The sequence continues at coordinate 6,848 of SLDE01000127.1, read as the reverse complement.
GTTTTATGTACGCCAAGGGCAGCCGGTACAGATCCCGCAGTCACCAACCAGTGGTTTTGTCCGTCTCTACGGCCCCGATCAGGGCTTTGTGGGGGTCGGCCAGGTGCTGGATGATGGCCGGATTGGCCCTAAACGCCTGATGAATCTTTAGCCAGGATGTTTCATGAATTCGCACGATGATCGCGCAGGGTATTGATTACACGATGGATGTTTCGACGCAGTGGTGTAGTTATTCACACCCCCGACAGAGAAAAATTCATTGTGTAATCAAGAGACAAGCGAGGGCGTGTGCAATTTATGAAACATTCGGGCTTTTCCCCGAAATATCCTTGTTACATGGCCGCTTCAGCGGTTAAAATACCCGTTTATATACTTTGATCACCTAGCCAGGAGCAGTAAGCAAGATGTCTCTGACCAGCGAGCAGAAATCCAATATCATCAATGAGTACGGCAAAGGCCCCAATGACTCCGGTTCCCCCGAGGTTCAGGTTGCCCTGTTGTCGGCCAACATCGACGGTCTGTCCGGCCACTTTAAGGAAAACATCCACGACCACCACTCCCGCCGTGGTCTGCTGCGCATGGTAAGCCAGCGCCGCAAACTGCTGGATTACCTGAAGAAAAAGGACGTTGAGCGTTATCGTTCACTGATTTCCCGCCTGGGCTTGCGTAAGTAAGTCTGATCCCGCCCCCTGCCCCTAGGGGGGCGGGGTCGTGCCGTGCATGCGGCGAAACTGTCAAACAGGCCAAAAGGAACATTAAGATCGTGACTGCCATCAAGAAAGAAATCCAATACGGCGCGCACACCCTCAAGCTGGAAACCGGTGAGATCGCTCGCCAAGCCTCCGGTGCGGTGATGTGTAGTATGGGGGACACCGTGGTAATGGTCACCGCGGTAGCCAAAAAGGAAGCGGCGGAGGGGAGGGACTTCTTCCCGATGACCGTCAACTACCAGGAGCGCACCTATGCTGCTGGCAAGATCCCCGGTGGATTCTTTCGTCGTGAAGGCCGTCCAAGCGAGAAGGAGACCCTGACCTCTCGCTTGATCGATCGTCCCTTGCGCCCGCTTTTCCCGGCAGGCTTTACCAATGAGGTGCAGGTCATTGCGACGGTGGTTTCCCTCGATCCCGAGATCGACCCGGAGATCCCGGCAATGATCGGCGCATCGGCTGCCCTTAGCCTGTCTGGTGCCCCCTTCAATGGGCCCATCGGCGGTGCCCGTGTCGGTTACAAAAATGGCGAATATCTGCTCAATCCGAGCCTGTCTGCCCTGGCTGAATCGGATCTGGACCTTATCGTCGCCGGTACCGAACACGCTGTGCTGATGGTGGAATCCGAGGCCAATCTTCTTAATGAAGAAGTCATGCTCGGTGCGGTGTTGTACGGTCATGAGCAGATGCAGGCCGTTGTTAAGGCGATCAACGAGTTGGTCGTCGAGGCCGGGGTCGAAAAATGGGACTGGCAGGCAGTGGAGGCCGACGCCGCTCTGGCCGAGGCGGTTGCCGCCGAGGGCAAGCACGCCTTTACCGAGGCCTTCCAGATCAGTGACAAGATGGCCCGCTATGATCGCCTGAGCGCGATCCGTAGCGGTATCGTCGAAAAGCTTAGCGCCGAGGGTGCCGAGCCGTGCTGGGACAAGGGCGAGGTGAGTGCCGCCATTGCCAAGCTGGAGAAAAAGGTGGTTCGTGAGCGTATCCTCGCCGGCGAACCGCGTATCGATGGCCGTGATACCCGTACCGTGCGTGATATTCAGGTGAAGACTGGCCTGCTGCCGCGCACCCACGGTTCGGCCCTGTTCACCCGTGGTGAAACCCAGGCGCTGGTGGTCACCACCCTTGGCACCGCTCGTGATGCACAGATCATCGATGCGATCGAAGGGGAGCGCAAGGAACCCTTCATGCTGCACTACAACTTCCCGCCCTCCTGTGTCGGCGAGACCGGCATGGTCGGCAGCCCCAAGCGCCGCGAGATCGGCCATGGACGCTTGGCCAAGCGTGGTGTTGCGGCGGTCATGCCAAGCGCAGACGACTTCCCCTATACCGTGCGTGTGGTCTCCGAGATCACTGAGTCCAATGGCTCCAGCTCGATGGCCAGTGTCTGTGGTAGCAGCCTCGCACTGATGGATGCCGGTGTACCACTCAAGGCCCCGGTTGCCGGGGTGGCGATGGGCCTGATCAAGGATGAGGATAAGTTTGCCGTATTGACCGATATCCTCGGCGATGAAGATCACCTGGGTGATATGGACTTTAAGGTCGCTGGTAGTGAGGATGGCATCACCGCACTGCAAATGGATATCAAGATCGAGGGGATCACCCGTCAGATCATGGAGATCGCCTTGGAGCAAGCCAAGGAAGGGCGGCTGCATATCCTTGGCAAGATGAATGCGGTGTTGAGCGAAGCGCGTCAGGACATGTCAGCCTTTGCCCCACGCTACATCACCATCAAGATCAACCCGGATAAGATCCGCGACGTGATCGGCAAGGGTGGTGCGACCATCCGCTCCATCACCGAGGAGACCGGTGCCTCCATCGACCTGAGCGACGATGGTACTGTCAAGATCGCCTCAGTAGACATGAATGCTGGTGAAGAGGCGCGTCGCCGCATTGAGCAGCTTACCGCCGATGTGGAAGTTGGTATGACCTACGAAGGGCGTGTCTCCAAGCTGATGGACTTCGGCGCCTTTGTCACCGTGTTGCCCGGCAAGGACGGTCTGGTTCATATCTCGCAGATCTCCGAGGAGCGTGTCGAAAAGGTTAGCGACAAACTCAACGAGGGTGATATGGTCAAGGTCAAGGTGCTGGAGATCGACAAGCAGGGCCGTATTCGCCTCAGCATGAAGGCAGTAGTCGCCGAGTAAGCGCTGCAGTCTGGCTAGTCAAAACGGGGGCGCATGCCCCCGTTTTTTTGCCCGTCGGATCGCTAAAGCCGGTGATCCTACCGTTATGGAGAACAGGACAATCAGGACTTTTTCACGCTTCATACAACAGTTTACCCCGGATGTACGCCTGATCATCGCGCTTATCGCGCTGGTGTGTGCGCTATATCTGGCGCTGATGCTGAGTTGGTGGGGGCTACTGTTCCTGCCTGTTTCCATGTGGCTGAGTTGGGATGCGCTGCGTCATGGGAGCGTCTGGCCTGCCTTTGACGCCTTTAAAAGCCATCGGCTCGATGAGATGGGTGCGATGCTGCTGGCAACCCGTTGGCCATCCCTGCTCGAACGGCAAAGCCTGGCCTACTACAATTGGCTCAAGGGGGTGGTGGATATCAGCGCAGGGCGCTTGGCTGCGGCCAAGGTGCATCTGCTTGCCGCCGCCAGTGGCCCGATCCGTACCGAAAATGATCGCAGCCTGATCCACTGTCTGCTCGCCGAGCTGGCGATCCAGCAGGGGGAGGCGGCTGTGGCCAGTGAGCACCTGCGTCACGCCTCCGCGCTCTCCTCCCAACAGAGCATTCGACAGATGGTTGCCCGTTTGCAAGCGCGTCTGGATGGCTGATAATAGCCAAAACCGGGAGGAAGATGTGAACGAGCAAACAGCAGCATTAGGTAGTCCGTGGCCAGTGGCCAGCCAGGCGATCATCGATGCCGGTCGTTTTTTGCATCAGCGGGGTTGGGTGCCGGCTACCAGTAGCAATTTTTCGGTACGTCTGGACGATGGCGATATTGCGATCACTGCCTCCGGCTGCCACAAGGGCGCGCTGGATGAGGGGGCGGTGATGCGCATCAATCGCGCCGGTGAGCCGCTGGAGGCGCGTCGTCCCTCCGCCGAGACCCTGCTGCATACCGCGCTCTACCAGCGCTATCCCAGCGCAACGGCGGTGCTGCATACCCATTCTGTGAATGCTACCGTGTTGTCGCGCCTGCATCGAACTACACTGGTATTTGAAGACTACGAACTGCTGAAGGCCTTTGCCGGGATCGATACCCATGAAAGCCGCTTGGTGCTGCCGATTTTCCCCAACGATCAGGACATCGCGCGCCTGAGTACCTTGGTCGATGGTTGGATGGATGCCCACCCGCCGGTGCATGGTTATCTTATCGCCGGTCATGGCCTTTATACTTGGGGGCGGGATATGGCCGAGTGCCTGCGTCACATCGAGGCCTTCGAGTTTTTGTTTGAGTGTGAACTGACCATGATGAGGGTGAAACGACCATGAGCCGACTGGCTGTCTACAACGAACAGGCCCAGCCCCAAGGTGAGCCTCTGTATGACCATGCGGCCATCGCGGCCAGCCTGGCGGAGATCGGGGTGCGCTTCGAACGTTGGGAGGCCAATGCCCCCCTGGCCCCTGATGCGGATCAGGAGGCCGTTCTGGAGGCCTATGCCGTTGATGTAGCCCGCCTTAATGCCGAGTATGGCTTTCAGTCGGTGGACGTGGTCGCGCTAGGCCCGGATCATCCACAGAAGGCCGAGATGCGGCAAAAGTTTCTTGCCGAGCACACCCACAGTGATTTTGAGCTGCGTTTCTTCGTTGCCGGCAGCGGCCTGTTCTATCTTCACGTAGCGGATCGGGTCTATCTGGTGCTGTGTGAAGCGGGGGATCTGATCTCCGTCCCTGCCGGTGTCACCCACTGGTTCGACATGGGCAGCGAGCCGGACTTCAAGTGTATTCGCCTGTTCGTTATCCCGGATGGCTGGGTAGGGGAGTTTACCGGTAGCGAGATCGCTACGGCCTTTCCCGACTACGATCAGTTTGTGGCGCAAAGCGCATGATCCGCAATATTCTCACCGACATCGAAGGGACTACCTCATCGATCCGCTTTGTGCATGAGGTGCTGTTTCCCTACGCCCGCAGCCAGCTGGGGGCGTACATTCGTCGCCACCATGCTGAAGAGGCCGTCCAGCAGCAACTGCAGGCGGTCTCCCTGGAGGCCGGCGAGCCGCTGGATACCGAGCAGGCGATTGCCCATCTGGAACAGTGGATCGACGAGGACCGCAAGGTGACCCCACTCAAGGCCCTACAAGGTATGGTGTGGGAGGCGGGTTACCGTCAGGGGGATTTTACCGGCCATGTTTATGAAGATGCCCTGCGCAACCTGCGCCAGTGGCATCAGAGTGGGCTTGGCCTCTATGTATACTCCTCCGGATCGGTACAGGCACAGCAGCTGCTTTTCAGCTACAGTGACTTTGGTGATCTCAGTGGGTTGTTCAGCGGCTATTTCGATACCCGCATGGGCCACAAGCGTGAATCCTCCTCCTACGAGGGGATCGCCGCGCAAATCGGCGGACGGGCCGGGGAGATCCTCTTTCTCTCCGACATCCGTGAGGAACTGGACGCCGCCCGTTCGGCCGGGATGCAGACTCGCTGGCTGGTACGGGAAGCAGAGGAGCTGGATCTGACCGCTGCGCACCCGCAGGTGCACGATTTTGATAGTATCAACCTCGACTAGGGAGACAAGCTCATGGCTAGAACACCATCCACCATGTTGCCATTAGGCACCGCTGCCCCGGCCTTCACCCTGCCCGAGCCTGCCTCAGGAAAGCATATTAGCCTGGCAGACTTTGCTGGTCGCCCGGTAGTGGTGATGTTTATCTGCAACCACTGCCCCTACGTGAAGCACATTGCCGCACGTCTGGCCACCTTGGCGGATAACTATCACGGCCAGGATGTGGATTTCATCGCGATTAACAGCAACGATGTGGCCAACTACCCCGACGACAGCCCGGAGAAGATGGTCGACTTTGTCCAGGAGTATGGGATCGGCTTCCCTTACCTTTACGATGAGAGCCAGCAGGTGGCCAAGGACTATCGCGCTGCCTGCACTCCGGATCTCTACCTGTTCGATAGCGATCACAAGCTGGTCTATCGCGGCCAGTTTGATGCCTCCCGTCCGGGTAACGACCTGCCGGTTAGCGGTGCGGATCTGGAAGATGCGATCAAGGCGGTGACCGCTGGCCTGATGGTGCCGGAGGAGCAGATCCCCAGCCTGGGCTGCAATATCAAATGGAAGGTGGGCAACGAGCCCGGCTACACCTGATTGCCTTAGGGGGCTGGTCAAAATAATATTTACATTCGGCCGCGCCTGAGCCATCACTGCTGTGTTGCGTTTCTTGGCAAGGGAGTGGCCATTCCCTGCGAAACGCGCCTTGCATTGATGGCTCAGGCACGCCCTCGGTGTTGACAATATTATTCTGACCAGCCCCCTTAGCCTTAGCGCGGCTTGACCGATTGCTGAAGTTGTCGCCACTGCCCGTTGTTCTCCCCAGTGATCCCATCCGCCAGCGCGCGCTTCTCCGCGGCCAGTGTTTCTTCTCCCTGTTGCTCATGGAGAAGCTCGGGGCTACGGGGCTGGCGCCTTTGCAGCATGCGGATCAGGCTGTAGATCGAGAGGGCGACCAGCAGGTGTTTGAGGGTGTGACCGCTGATAAAGCCGCTCAGCTCCAGGATCTGTGTGTCCAGCCACTCACTCAGCATCGCCAACAGGTACAGGAGTACCGTGATATGCATGTAGCCACGTCGGTTATAGTGGCCCCGGTAGAGTGCGTACAGTAGCGGCAGCAGGAGCAGTCCGTAGCCTTGTAGTAACAGGTAGGGACGCAGATCGCCCGCACCGGCCTGTTCACTCCACCACCAGTAGAGCACGCTTAGGATGGCGTAGGGCAGCAAGACAAGGGAGGCCCACTTGCCCAGGCGTGGGTGGATGCTCTCGGCCAGGGCGATGCTCAATAGATAGGCAAAGGCTATGGCGATGGCGAGACGATCCCAGATCAGCGTGTGGTTGTCCGGGGCCAGGTGGTAATAGCTGGAGCCCAATGCGATGAGGCATACCGAAAAAAAGAACCCTCGCCACAAGCCGTACTCAACAGGGTGCTGAAGCATGGTGCGCCCTCCGCTGAGCTGCCAGAGCCCCC
>SLDE01000039.1 GCA_007125455.1 Ectothiorhodospiraceae bacterium | reverse complement strand
TTTCCAGATCCTGGTGGGTGGCGGCGATGATGCGCACGTCCACCCGTACCGGGGATCGACCACCGACGCGGTAGAATTCGCCATCGGCCAGTACGCGCAGCAGGCGGGTTTGCAGTTCGGCTGGCATGTCGCCGATCTCATCCAGAAACAGGGTGCCGCCATCGGCCTGTTCAAAGCGCCCTTCACGACTGGACTGTGCGCCGGTGAAGGCACCACGTTCGTGACCAAACAGCTCGGATTCGAGCAGATCGCGGGGGATGGCGGCGGTGTTGATGGCGATAAAGGGTTTATCACGCCGTGGGCTGTGGCGGTGTAGGGCGTGGGCGACCAACTCTTTGCCGGAGCCGGATTCGCCGTTGATCAACACGGTGATGTTGGAGCTGGCCAGGCGTCCGATGGCGCGGAAGACCTCCTGCATGGAGGGTGCTTCGCCGATGATCTCCATGTTCTGCAGGGCAAGGCTTTCCTGTTGGCCACCCTGTTCACGCCGGTGGGCGATGGCGCGGTGGGCCAGTTCGATGGCCTCGTCCACATCGAAGGGCTTGGGCAGGTATTCGAATGCACCCCCCTGGTAGGCAGACACGGCGCTCTCCAGGTCGGAGTGGGCGGTCATGATGATGACGGGCAGTTGCGGGCGTTGTTCGTTGATCGCCTGCAATAGCTCCAGGCCACTCATGCCGGGCATGCGGATGTCGGTGATCAGTGCATCGGGCTCTTCGCGCTCCAGCATGGCCAGGGCCTTTTCTGCACTCTCGAAGCTCTGTACCGCCATGCCTTCCTGCTTGAGGGCCTTTTCCAGTACCCAGCGGATCGAGCGATCATCGTCGATGACCCAGATGGTGATGCCGTTGCTCATGGGGCCTTCTCCGTCTCATTGGGTGTGCTGTTGATCGGTAACAGCACGGTAAATTCGGTCTTGCCGGGCTGGCTCTCCCACTCGATCAGCCCGCCATTGGCGTTGATCAGTGACTGGGCAATGGGCAGGCCTAGCCCGGTGCCCTCGGCGCGCCCAGTCACCATGGGAAGAAAGAGGTTTTCGCGCATTTCGTGGGTAATGCCGGGGCCATCGTCGATCACATCCACCCGCGCCACCAGCTTGTGCAGGGTATGGCCGATGGTGTATTGACGCAGGGTGCGGCTGCGCAGGGTGATCTGCCCCTTCTCGCCCACGGCCTGGGCGGCGTTGCGCACCAGATTCATCAGGGCCTGGATCAGTTGGTCCAGGTCGGCATGCAACTCGGGGATACTGGGGTCGTAGTCGCGTGATAGCTGCACTGTCGCCGGCAACTCAGCGCTTACCACCTGGCGAACCCGCTCGATGGCCTCGTGGACGTTGATCATCCGCTTATGGGGTAGGGCGCTGGGGCCGAGCATGCGGTTCATCAGCGCCTGCAGGCGGTCGGCCTCGCTGATGATGACATGGGTATACTCTTTGAGCTCTTCGTTGTGTAGCTCACGCTCGAGTAGTTGCGCCGCACCGCGCAGGCCACCGAGGGGGTTTTTGATCTCGTGGGCCAAGCCGCGTACCAGTGCGCGGGTGGCGCTGCTCTGTGCCAACAGGCCCTCTTCTCGGGTGATGCGCAGTTGGCGATCGACCTGTTTCATCTCTACCAGTAGCTCGGTACTGCCATCGTCCTCCTGCAGGGGCAGGGCGGTGAGATCCACCGTCACCCGACGGCGGTAGCCCAGATCCAGCACCAGTTCGCGCTCGGTGAAGGGTGAGCCGCTGGCCAGTACCTGCTCCAGTGCATTGGCCAGCTCCTGATCAAACAGGGTGTGGCGGATCGCCTGGCCAACAAAACGCTGCGCGCTGATGGCGAACATCATCTCCCCAGCGGCATTGATATAGCGCAGGCGCAGACTCTCGTCGAGCAGTAATACCGCGGTGTGCATGTTTTCGAGTATGCGCTGCTGCAGCTTATCCATCGATCCGCCTCGTCTTATTCGTGCTTGTTTAGCAGCAAGATACGCACCAATTTTGTGAAACTAGCGAAAAAACACCGATAGGTCTCGTTGATTCAATACCTTAGCAGAGATAAGAAAAATGGCGTGCCGCTGCGCGCCCCGTCATGACGAGGACGCAGGGATATTATGCACTACATTGGTGCGTAAGGGGGGGGGAAGCGGCGACGGTTCGATCAATCAGTTCTGGATGCTGTGCTGGCGAAAGTGAAAGCTCACCCCTTCGGATCGCTTCAGTGTTTCGCCTGCACCATCAACGACCTTGGCATGCAGGGTGTGGGTACCACGGTGGACGGTGGGTATATTGAAGCGGCGCCCCTGGCCCTCGGCCACCGCCTCGCCGTTCATCTCGATCACGATGCGGTGCTCGGGATTCGCGATGGCCGGCTCCAGTGCGATGCTGACATTCACCCCGGTGCCATCGAACCAGATCACCTGATCCTCCTCCGGGGAGGTGATGCTCAGGGACTGATAGGTGGTGGTATCGCGCGGTGTTTGTTCCCTTGCGGCATCGCGCTGGGGCCGTTGCGGGGCGACATAGGCAGGCACCGTCGGCGCTGGGGCCAGCTCGATCTGCTCGCCGCCACGGCGCGGATCGTCGGTGAATTCCACCGTGCCATCGGGGTGCACGATACGATAGCCCACATCGGCGGCGAGCGTCGCCATGGGCAGGAGCAGGGCTGAGAGTATGATGATCCGTTTCATCTGCTCAGAATAAGGCAGATTTTAACGAAGTGCAATTTTGGCGTGGGGGAGTGGGGAAGATTGTAGGCCAGGTATTCAAGCCTGTAAGCGCGCTGTGCCAAAAAGCAAAAACGCCTCCCGGGGGAGGCGTTTTGTTTATTCGCTTATACGCTGTAGTACAAGTCGAACTCCACCGGGTGGGTGGTCATGCGCAGACGGGTGACATCGTCCATCTTCAGCTTGATGTAGGCATCGATCACGTCGTCGGTGAACACGCCGCCCTGGGTCAGGAAGGCACGGTCCTTGTCGAGCTCGTCCAGCGCCATATCGAGGCTATGGCATACGGTGGGGATCGCCTTGGCCTCTTCTGCGGGCAGGTCGTAGAGGTCCTTGTCCATCGCTTCGCCAGGGTGGATCTTGTTGATGATGCCGTCCAGGCCAGCCATCAGGAAGGCAGAGAACATCAGGTAGGGGTTGGCGATGGGGTCACCAAAGCGCACCTCGATGCGACGGCCCTTGGGGTTGGTGACGTAGGGGATACGGATGGAAGCGGAGCGATTGCGGGCAGAATAGGCCAGCATCACCGGGGCCTCGAAGCCGGGCACCAGACGCTTGTAGGAGTTGGTACCGGGGTTGGCAAAGGCATTCAGCGCCTTGGCATGTTTGATGATGCCGCCGATGTAGAACAGTGCGGTCTCGGAAAGCCCGCCGTATTCATTACCGGAGAACAGGTTGACCCCGTCCTTGGCGATGGACATATGCACATGCATACCGGAGCCGTTATCACCAACCACTGGCTTGGGCATGAAGGTGGCGGTCTTGCCGTAGCTGTGGGCCACGTTGTGTACCACATACTTGAGGATCTGCACCTCGTCGGCCTTGTTCACCAGGGTGTTGAAGGCGGTGCCGATCTCACACTGGCCAGCGGTGGCCACCTCGTGGTGGTGTACTTCGACCTTCTGGCCCATCTCTTCGAGGGCCAGACACATGGCTGCACGAATATCGTGCAGGGAATCGACCGGCGGCACTGGGAAGTAGCCACCCTTGACGCTGGGGCGATGGCCCATGTTGCCGTCCTGGTAAACGCGCTCAGAGTTCCAGTCGGCCTCTTCGGAGTCGAGCTTGACGAAGCAGCCGCTCATGTCGGCACCCCAACGTACGTCGTCGAAGATGAAGAATTCCGGCTCAGGACCAAAGAAGGCGGTATCACCAACGCCGGTGGACTTGAGGTACTCTTCGGCACGCTTGGCCACGGAGCGCGGGTCGCGCTCGTAGCCCTGCATGGTGGAAGGCTCCACGATATCGCAGGTGAGGTTGATCATCGGCTCGTCGACGAAGGGGTCGAGCTTGGCGGTGCTTGGATCTGGCATCAGGATCATGTCGGATTCATTGATCCCCTTCCAGCCGGAGATGGAAGAGCCATCGAACATCACGCCTTCCGAGAAGGTATCCTCATCGATCTGACGGATCGGATAGGTAACGTGCTGCTCCTTGCCGCGGGTATCGGTGAAGCGAAAGTCTACAAACTTTGCGCCCGTTTCTTCGATCAACTTTATTACATCTTGTGCGTTCATGGTCGTCTCCGGTGGATAAGTCGCCCCGTGGGGCATTCAACACAGTCGCCCAACATGCAGCATGAACCATGCCAGCATGTCGATCGTTATTTATTTCAACAGCTTAGTTTTTTCCTGCTCGAAAAGGGAGCAGGAAATGCATCTGTTTGGTGCATTCATCGCCTTTTTGCACCATTGTAGTGCAACAAAGACTACTTGCGCATGAGGATCTCGATGCTGTGCACCGTATCCAGCGCTTCTGCGCGCTTGCCCAGCTCGGCCAAGTGCTCCTGCCCATCCGCATCGTTTGGCCATTGACTGGCAGGCAGCTGGATCTCGACGGTCAGCTTACCATCCAGGTAGTGCAGGTTGATACGCTCAATATGCGCCACCAGGGGGTTATCGCCCCAGACCTCCTCCAGCTGGGTACGGACCTGGCTGCGGGTGGGCAGTTTTTGGCTGGGACCCATCTTTTCGTCGTCTTCCGGGTCGATGTGCACCGTCACATCGGCCACCTCTTCGATGCAGTCCAACAGCCGCTTGCGTACCTTCTCCCCGATATAGTGGCCCTCGGAGACGCTCAGGGTGGGATCGACGATCACATGCACATCCACCAGCACATCGCCGCCGCTGCGCCGGGTGCGCAGCATATGCAGTTCGCGTACCCCACCCACGGCGAGGATCTCGCGGCGGATCTCTTCCACTTGCTCTGGTTCGAGCGCGGTATCCACCAATTCGTAGACACTCCGTCGTACCAGATCCCAACCAATCTTGGCCACCATCACGCCGACGACCACTGCAGCGATAGCATCCAGATACTCCAGGCCTGCCATGGTGCCAGCCACGCCGATCACCACGACAACCGAGGAGATAGAGTCACTGCGGTGGTGCCAGGCATTGGCCTTGAGCATTTCCGACTTAACCCGCTTGGCAACACGCACCGTATACTGGTAAAGCAATTCCTTGGCCACGATGGAGAGCACAGCGATCACCAGGGCCCACAGTCCCGGAGTCAACAATGCCTCGGGATGAAACAGACGATTGATGGAATCCCAGGCAATACCAAAGGCAACCCCCATCAGGGCCACGCCGATCAATACCGTGGCCAAGGTCTCGAAGCGACCATGGCCATAGGGGTGGGCTTCGTCCGCCTCGCGGCTGCTATGCTTGGCGGCTACCACCACGAACAGATCGGTGATGAGATCTGAAAGTGAGTGCACACCATCGGCGATCAGCGCGGCTGAATGGGAAAAAAGCCCCGCCATTATCTTGCCAATGGCCAACAGCAAATTGACTACCGAGCCGACAAGGGTGATGTTGCGTATCGCCTGATAGCGTTCATCACCCGGTTTGCTGCTGCGGGGTGGGGGAGGGTGGTGGTGTGTGGTTCCCATGGGCTAGTCTTTCGCTCCCACTTCGATCAGCAAGGTGATCTCGCCCTGTTGCTGCTGGGTATCGAGCACCGTGTGGCCATTGATGCGACACCAGGCAGGGATGTCGTTGAGTACCCCAGGATCGGTACAAACCACCTCCAGGGTCTCGCCCGGCGGTAGATCCGCCACCCGATTCTGTACACGGATCACCGGCATCGGGCAGAGCAGACGGCGGGCATCAAGGTGGTGGGGCATGTTTTTAAATCCAGTGGCAAGTGGCAAGTGGCAAGTGGCAAGTGGCAAGTGGCAAGTGGCAAGTGGCAAGTGGCAAGTGGCAAGTGGCAAGTGGCAAGTGGCAAGTGGCAAGTGGCAAGTGGCAA
>SLDE01000229.1 GCA_007125455.1 Ectothiorhodospiraceae bacterium | reverse complement strand
TTGACGAGGTCCTGTGTCTCTTGTCGATTTGAGCCCCGTAACCTTCACGGGCATGGAAATGACAAGGTCAAAGTACCTTTGAGCCAAGATCCTCTGCGAACTCTGCGTTGATGCCTTTTTTCAGTTCGGCCAATGGATCTCGCCGCTGGCGATGCGGCGGATCGCCTCGGGATAGATTTTATGTTCCTGCTCCAGCACCCGTGCGGCGAGGGTGTCGGCGTTGTCGCCGGGGTGGATGGGCACTTCGGCCTGGAGGAGCACCGGCCCGGCATCCAGTTCCGGGGTCACCCAGTGCACGCTGCAACCGGCCACCGTATCCCCCGCCTCGATGGCGCGGGTGTGGGTGTTGGTGCCCCGGTATTTGGGTAGCAGCGAGGGGTGGATGTTGATCATCCGCCCCCGGTAGTGGTTGACCAGTTCATCGGTGAGGATGCGCATGAAGCCGGCCAGCACCACCAGGTCGGGCTGGTAGCGGTCAATGCGCTGTTGCAGTGCGGCATCAAAGGCGGGGCGATCGGCAAACTCACGGTGATCGATCACCTCGGTGGGGATCCCCGCTTGGCGGGCCCGCTCCAGCCCGTAGGCCTCGGCCTTGTTGCTGATCACGGCGCGAATGGTAAGCGGCAGGCGGGCATCGATGATCGCCTGCAGGTTGGAGCCACTGCCGGAGATCAACACCACCACGCCGAAGTCCTTGCCTTCCCCCATCAGACGATCTCGACCTGCTCGCCGGGTTCGCGCGGGTGGATGCTGCCGATGCGCCCGCAGTGTTCACCGGCCTCGTGCAGGATATCGATGGCCTTGTCGGCCTGGTCGGCGGGGACCACCGCCACCATGCCGATCCCGCAGTTGAAGGTGCGGTACATCTCGGCGTCGGCGATCTTGCCCTGTTCCTGTAACCAGTTGAAGATCGGCGGACGGCTCCAGCTACGCCCCTCGATGTGGGCCTGGCAGTGCTCGGGCAGTACCCGTGGCAGGTTTTCCGGCAGGCCGCCACCGGTGATGTGGGCGAGGGCGTGTACGTCCACCTGACGGATCAGCTCCAGCAGGGGCTTGACGTAGATCCGGGTCGGCTCCAGTAGCACCTCGCCCAGGGTGCGCCCGTCGAAGGGCTCGTCCAGGCGTGCCTTGCTGACCTCCAACACCTTACGGATCAGTGAGTAGCCGTTGGAGTGCGGGCCGGAGGAGGCGATGCCGATCAGTACGTCCCCTGGCTGCACCTTGCTGCCGTCGATAATGTCGTCCTTTTCTACCACGCCCACACAAAACCCGGCCAGATCGTAGTCTTCGCCTTCGTACATGCCCGGCATCTCGGCGGTCTCACCCCCACTCAGGGCGCAACCGGCCTGCACGCAGCCATCGGCAATGCCCTTGACCACGTCGCTGGCGGTGTCCACATCGAGTTTGCCGGTGGCGTAGTAGTCGAGGAAGAACAGCGGTTCGGCACCTCCGACGATCAGGTCGTTGACGCACATCGCCACCAGATCGATGCCGATGGTGTCGTGTTTGCCCAGCTCCAGTGCCAGGCGCAGCTTGGTGCCCACCCCGTCGGTGCCGGAGACCAGTACCGGCTGGCGATAGCGCTCCAACGGCAGCTCGAACATTGCGCCAAAGCCTCCCAGCCCACCGAGTACGCCGGGGCGATGGGTACGTTTGGCATGGGGTTTGATGCGTTCGATCAGGCTGTTGCCGGCGTCGATATCGACACCGGCATCACGGTAACTGAGGCCATTTTCGCCGGACTGCTTATTGCTCACGGGAGGTTCTCCAAGGGTGACATGGGTGCAACTGTGTATTCTATCGCGGTTATGGCACACTATTGTACCGTTTCGGGGGAAAAACCGCTGCCATGTATGCCAGCAGCCCCCCGTATCTTGTACTATCGACCATTCCCAATCCGCACAGGGCCGTGAGCCATGAGATATCTGCTTGTTTTGCTAAGCCTCCTCAGTTTAATGCCACTGCTTGCCCAGGCGCAGGTCTCCGGCCTGTATCAGGCCGAGGTGGCGGTGGCCGATCAGGCGGCCGATACGCGGGCCGAGGGGATGCAGCGGGCACTGATGCAGGTGTTGATCAAGGTCAGCGGCACCACCCGTGTGGTGGAGGACGGTGCCCTGCACGGGGCACTGCAACGGGCCTCCCGCTATGCACAGCGCTACCAGTACCGCAGCGATGGCGTGGCTGAGGAGCCACGGCTGTTGATGGCGGTGGAGTTCGAGTCAAACGCTGTGGATGGTCTATTGGCAGAGTATGGCTATCCGGTGTGGGGGCGGGTGCGTCCGCAAACCCTGGTGTGGCTGGCGGTAGAAGATCGTGGTCAGCGCAGCCTGGTGGGGGCCGACGATAGCGGACTGGCGCGTGAGGTGATTATGCGCAGTGCCGCAGAGCGGGCACTGCCCGTGCAGTTGCCCCTGCTGGATCTCAGTGACCGCCAGCGGGTACAGGTTGCCGATATCTGGGGCGGCTTTTGGGATGATATCGTGCAGGCCTCGCAGCGTTATCAGGCCCAGGCGATCCTGATCGGGCGTCTCGCCCCGCTTGGCAGCGGACAGTGGGAGGTGCGCTGGACCTTGTTGGATGGCGACGAGAGTGAGCATTGGCAGCAGCGTTCCGGTGACGTGGATGCCTTGATCGGCAGCGGGGTTAGGCATAGCAGCGAATGGCTCTCTTCCCGTTACGCCCGTGCCGCTGGCGACAGCGACGGGGAGTTGCTGATGCGGGTCGATGGGGTGGGCAACCTGTACGATTACCGCCGGGTGGTCGAGCACCTCAGCGGGCTCAGTGGTGTGCAAAGCCTGCGCTTGGTGAGGATAGACAGCGAGGGCATGCAGTTGGCACTGGGTATCGACGGTGGTCAAGAGGTCTTGCAACGTACCATCGCCCTGGGCCGTTTGCTGGTGGCGGCCGAGCAGGATCCCCCCCAACAGATGCACTACCGCCTACGACAGTGAGACAGCTACCCAACATCATCACCAGTGTCCGTATCCTGCTGGTCATCCCGATCATGGTGCTGCTCGCCTATGGGCAGTTTGCGCTGGTGTTGCTGTTGTTTGCCATCGCGGCCCTGAGTGATGGATTGGATGGCTGGCTGGCGCGCCGTTTCGGCTGGCAGTCGCGCCTGGGAGCGATCCTCGATCCGCTGGCCGACAAGGTGATGCTGGTGGGCTGTTACCTGATCCTGGGCTGGCTTACCTTGTTGCCGTTGTGGCTGGTGGTGCTGGTGATCCTGCGCGATGTGGTGATCATCGCCGGGGCACTGGCCTACCGTTGGCGCTGTGGCGAGCTGGAGATGGAGCCCAGCCTCATCAGCAAACTCAATACCCTGTTGCAGATGGCCCTGGGGCTACTGGTGATCATCGCCGCCGCCGGGCTCGCGACTCCTCCTTGGTTGCTGGACGCGGGGATCCTGGTGGTGGCAGCGACCACCTTGTGGAGTGGTTTGGCTTATGTGCTTGTCTGGTCGCGCCGGGCGCGCGCCTGTCGCGAAGGGGGAGGGGGATGAGCTTGGGTCAACAGCTTCCTCTGGCCATTGGTCTGCGCGATAGCGCCACCCTGGCGAACTTCCTGCCAGGCGAAAATGCCCCCCTGTGCCACGCCCTGCAGCAGGACAGTCACCCCTTCATCTACCTTTGGGGCGAGGGTGGTTGTGGCAAGAGCCACCTGCTGCAGGCGGCCTGCCACCGTGAGGAGTCTCAGGGAGGGCGGGCGATCTGGCTACCATTGGGTGAGTTGCTGGGGCACGGCCCGGGATTGCTGGAGGGGATGGAGCAGATGGATCTGGTCTGTATCGACGAACTGGAACAGGTTGCCAGCTCCAGCGAGTGGCAACAGGGATTGTTCCATCTCTATAATCGTCTGCGCGATAGCGGACACCGCTTGATCGGCGCGGGCAACGCCGCCCCGGCGGCGCTGGGGCTGACCCTGCCCGACCTGATCTCCCGCCTCGGCTGGGGCCCGGTGTTTCAGGTGCAGGCGCTGGATGATGGGCAGAAGGCCGAGGCACTGCGCCTGCGTGCCGAGGGGCGCGGGATGTCGATGCCCGCGGAGGTGGCCAACTACCTGCTGACCCACGGCCCGCGTGACATGCACCGCCTGTTTGCCCTACTAGAAAGGATCGACCGCCACTCGCTGATCGAGCAGCGCCGTCTGACTATTCCGTTTGTTCGTCGTCTTTTAGCGCCTTGAGCTGCTTGCCGCGCACCCGGGCAAACAGCATCGCACCAAAATAGAGGCACAGGCTGAAGATGATCTCCAGAACCGCCAGCCAGCGCACCTCTGGGGCACTCCATGCCTCGCTCACCCCGTGGATAAAGTAGAACATCGCCAGGAAGCTGGTCCAGGCGAAGGTATAGGGGCGCCCATACAACAGCCCACGCAGGGGAAAGAGGAGTGGGCCAAGCAGGATCAATAGCGCCACCGAACGGGGGACGATCTCGGGTGGGGCGATCCAGCTATACCAAAGGGCCAACACCAAAAACAGGCCGCCGTAGCCGACCATGGTCAGCCACCAAAAAAAGCTCGTTGATTTCATCTATTGCTCCTCGCCCAGGCGCTTGGCGATCTTGGCTAGGTGGCGTCCCTGAGCGAGGCAGAGGCGATGTTCCTCCTCGCTGATCGCCTGGTCATTGTCGGCACCGTTGTAGTGGCTCACCCCATAAGGGGTGCCACCGCTACGGGTATGCAGCAGATCCACCTCGCTATAGGGCAGCCCGGTAAGCAACATACCGTGGTGCAGCAGGGGGAGCATCATCGACAGCAAGGTGGCCTCCTGCCCACCGTGCAGGCTGGAGGTGGAGGTGAAGGCCATCGCGGGCTTGCCGATCAGGTGGCCGGAGAGCCACAACGGACTGGTACTGTCGATAAAGTATTTCAGTGGCGCGGCCATATTGCCGAAGCGGGTCGGGCTGCCCAGTGCCAGCCCGGCACAGTCCTGCAGGTCACCTAGCTCCACATAGGGGGCACCCTGCTCGGGTACGGGGTCGGCCACCGCCTCACAAACCGTAGAGACCTCGGGCACGGTACGCAGGCGTGCCTGCATCCCCGGCACCTCTTCCACACCACGGGCGATCAGGCGCGCCATCGCGGCAGTGCTGCCATGGCGGCTGTAATAGAGCACCAGGATCTCAGCCATCAAAGGATCTCCAGCACGTTTTCAGGGGGGCGACCCAGTGCGGCCTTGTCACCATGAACCACGATGGGACGTTCGATCAGACGTGGATGGGCGAGCATCGCCTCAATCAACTCCTCCCGGCCAAGCTCTGCGCGCGCCAAGCCCAACTCCTTGTATTCCGTTTCGTTTTTGCGCATCAGCTCACGGGGTTCCAGATCCAGCATGCGCAGGATCGCTTCCAGGGTTTCGCGGCTGGGTGGGGTATTGAGGTATTCCACGATCTGGGCATCGGGTTGGTGTTGCTGTAATAGCTCCAGGGTCTGACGGGACTTGCTGCAGCGAGGATTGTGGTAGATCACTGTGCTCATGGGGACCTCATCGGGCCGACACGGATGGTCGGCGGATTCTTGACTCATTTGAGGGGCAATGATAGCTTGAATCGGTCATTTATTCGAGAGTCGATCGGATGCCTACCCCTTCCATGTCGCCACACCGCTGGCTATTGGCTACCCTGCTTAGCTTGGTATTACTTGGTGGATGCACCACCATGGCCACGCCGGTACAAGAAATGAGTGATGCCCGCCAGGCGATAAAGGCGGCCGATGACGTTGGCGCGGATCACCACGCGGCCACGACATTGCAAAGCGCACAGGATGCGATGGCATTGGCCAGCCGCAGCCTGGATAGCGGCGATTACGAGCAGGCCCGTATGGCGGCCAGCGTTGCCAAGGCCCTGGCGATCCTGGCCCGCGAGCAGGCCATGGCCAGCGCCAGGGGCGAGGTCGACTAGGCTGAAGGTTGCTACAATCGCGAATTTGTCACATTAGTTTCCTTGACAGCCCGCCATGTG
>SLDE01000016.1 GCA_007125455.1 Ectothiorhodospiraceae bacterium | reverse complement strand
TGGCCACCCTGCGGTGCCAAGGGCAGCAGCTCGTCCAGTTGGATCTGACGCCCTTCATCCCTTTGGTAGTAAAAGCGCCCCTTGGCCCTGGCCCGTTGCCCGAGCCACTCGCGCGCCTGTTCCTTGGGGTGCAGGGCAATGCGATTGAGGCGGTTGTCCTCTAGCCAGTAGTGCTCCGGATCATCAAAGCCCCGTACCACGCCGCTGGTGCTGACCGCGCTGCCATCATACATCTGCGCCTGCATGACCAGCATCGACAGCTCCAGGCGTTGGTAGTCGGGTTGACGCAGCCGTTCGGAGAAGTGGCGAGCGGTTGGTGCAATGGCGCTGTTGGTCTGTGCCTCGCGGCGCAACTGGCTGAGTGATCGTGGTTGTTCCAGCCAGCCCCGCTCTACAGCGTAGGCATCCGAGTGGCCCGGCAGCAGGATGCGATAGTCGAGCAGCCCCCGCCAAACCTTGTGTTGTGGATCGTGGCGCAGCAGGCTGGTGGTGCAGTTATCGATCAGCGTGTGGTAGAAGCCCGGTTGCTGTGCCAATTCAGTAACATCCGCCAGGATCCCTTGCAACACATGGCGGCGTTGCACAGCATCGAGCTGCAAGGGGTAGAGTAGCACCCGTTCGCCACGGATATGGCTGCGCAGGCCGACAATATCCTGTTCGGTGCCAAGTACTATAATCTTGTGGTATTGGCGCAGCATCCCGCGCAGCGGGTGGTAGCTTTGTTCTGGGCGCTGGCGTGCCTCCACCGAGACCGCCAGGTACTGCCCATCGGCAAACTCGAAGCTGAGGAAGGTGTGGGCGAGTCCATTTTTGCCAAAGTGAGAGATGCCTAACCACACCCGCTCCAGGGCGGCCAGATCAAAGCTCTGCTCAAGGTATCGGGCATCGGCGATGCGCCCATCGACGTGGTAACGAAAGTCGCGTAAGCCCTGGATTTGGACGCTCTCGCCATGCTGCTGTACATCGGGTAGTCGGGCATGGGAGGCGTTCCATGGCCCTTCGTGGCTCGGGGTTTGCAAGGTGAGCAAGAGCAGCAAAAGCAAAGGTAGCGCGAGGGCGATACGCCATTTGAGCTGAGTGAATTTTGGCATCGTTGTTTTGGGGACCTTGCTAGTGGTGGGTTTGGTGATCATCGGGCATACTTGTTACACAATCTAGCCCGAACGTTGCATCGATTCGCATGATGATCGCACAGAATATTGATTGTCCAGCGCATTTTTCGATGGAGCGGTGTCGTTAATCATACACCCGACTTATGTCCATGGATGGACGGTCTTCCGGCGCGCCAGGAGGCTGCGCGCCGGTGAGATAAATGTGCTGGGCAATCAAATGACTAGCGGGGGCATGAGCACCAATGTCACGTTCGGGCTTACTGAGTCGTTAGGGAGGTAGGGTAATGAAAAGCATCTTTACAGTAGTTTTGCTCAGCGGCCTGTTGCTGGGCTGCGCAGGTAAGCCCGTTGGCGGCGATGCCAGACTGTGTAGTGATGGCCTTGAGATTGCGGAACGGGAGTTGTCCGATGCCCAGGCACGCGGATTTGGCGAGACGGTGGATTACACCCGTGCGGTCAGCCTGCTCGGGGCGGCAAAGATCCAGCGCGAGTTTGGTAAGTACCCCAACTGCATCGATAAGGTAGAGCGGGCACGCCATTACATTGGCCAGATTGGACGCGGGGAATAAGGTTTTATCCATCCGTAAAGGGTGGAATAATGGCCCGTACGCTAACCAAAGGGGGATCTTTAAGGTGGCTGAGAAGAATAACGAAGATGAAGACCTGATGTCTGACTTCCGTGATCTGTTCGATGATAACGAGGACGGACAGCAGACCGACGGTGACAGCACCGCACAGCCAGCGCGCGAAATAGACGAACTGGACGCCTTTTTGGATGATTTCTCCGATGATCTTGACCGTATGAACGGTGAAGAGGGTAGCGCGCAGGAGATGGCACCCCCTGCCGAGAAGTCTGTCGATGACGGTGACACCGAGCTGGACATCGCTCCTTCTATCATCGCGGACGACGAGTTGAGCGATCTTGAGGCCCCTGAGCCAGTGGCCGAGGATGGTGAGGACGCCTTTGCCGATGACGGGGCGCTGGATGCCGAGGACGAGCCGCAAGAGATCGAGGACAGCGACCTACAGGGCAAGGATGTTGTCGATGACGAATTGGGCCCGATGGCCGATGAAGACCCACTCGCCGACCAAGACAGCTGGGTGCAAGAGCAGGCCGATGATGAAGACTTGCTGGGCGAAGCCGACCTGAACGACGAGTTGGACCTGGCGGTTGACGAGCTTTCCGAGGCCGAGGAACCGGCACCGTCGGCCAGTCGCGCAACAGAGGCGGGGGGGGCGGATGCAGCCAAGGTCGCCGCTGCCGCCGCTGGGCTTGGTGCGGCAACGGCGGCCGCCAACGGGGCAACCAGTCAACCCCAGGCTGCTGTCCCTATCGGCACCACCCCTTCGGCGGTCGCCGCCTCCGGGCGCATGGCCCTGTTGGCCGTAGTGCTGGCCGTTATCGGCGGCGTGGTGGCCGCGTTGGCGTTATTTTTAAGTCTCAGTGGCACGGATGAGGCCCCTGTTGCCGCGGCCCCATCGGCACAGGGACAGACTGCGGCGCTGGAGCGTATGCAAACGGACATCGCCGCCCTGGCTGGACGGATCAACGAACTGGCGATCATCATCGAAGGACCGATGAGCCACCTGCGCCAAAGCAGCGAGGAGGCCCTGGTGGAGATCGACCAACGTCTGGGTCGCCTGGAGGGGGCTTTAAGCGAGCTTTCCAGCGCCCCACCGCAACAGGTAGCGGTACAACAGCCTGCGGCGGCACCCCGTTCAGCGCCAGCGCAGTCTGGCACGGGTGATTGGGTGATCAACCTGGTCTCATTGAGTAATGAGCAGGATGCCCGCACCGAACTGGAGCGTTTGCGACAGCTGGGCATTCGGGCCGAGGTGCAACGGGCGCAGCACGAGGGGCGTACTTGGTATCGCCTCCGTGTGACCGGCTTTGACAGCCGTGATGGGGCCACTGCCTACGTCGACACCATCGCCGACAAGGCCGGCCTGCAGAACCCCTGGGTGACCCGGGCCGACTAGTCGGTCCAGTTCTGGGTGCAGTCCAGCTGACGCCAAACGCGGCTCATGCCGCTAATGCCCTCATCCAGCATGATCTCCAGCGGGATCCCCCTAAGCACCTTGTTGCGGTGTTTGAGCCAGAAGCTGGGCATGTTGCCATTGAGGGGGAAGATCACATGGAGTGACTCCTGGATCCCCAGCACATGGCGGGCGTGACGGATCACCTCTGGGTCTTTGGGCAGGGGGGTGGTGCCATTGCGATAGCGGCTCAGTTCCCGAGGCTTGGTCTTTTCCGGCATCCCCATCAGTGCGAGCTGATCCACCGGCGCCAGGCGCCACTCGTCAAGGATGTTCATTGCCAGCATGCCCAGGTGGGTGCGCTCGTCGTCGCTCAATTCAATATCCAAAATCAACTCCCGGTTCGGCGACAGGCTTTGCCGCAGTGTATTACATACTATTTAATATAGAGCCTATCTGGAGAAATAAAACGATGATTTTTATAGGGTTACTTTTTTTGTCGGGTGAACCGGATGAGTGAGCAACTGGAAAGGCTGCGCCAGCGGATCGCCACGGATGAGGCACTGGCGGTCTATTTCTCTGCCGAAAGCTGCGCGGTATGCCACTCCCTTTACCCCCGCATAGAGCAGATGATGGGGCAGGATTATCCGCGCATTCCGCTGCTGCGCATCAAGCTGGATGAGGAGCCCGAGTTGGGCGCGCAGCTGGGGGTGCTGAGCGTGCCGACACTGATTGTCTACCTGGATCACCAGGAAGCGCGCCGCTACGTACGACAGATCGGGGTCGAAGCCCTGCGCCAGGAGCTGGCTCGCCCCTATGCGCTGTTGTTCAACGACTAGCGGTCACAAAGCTGCGGCGCGCCTCCATCACTTTGACCAGGTAACGGCGGGTCTCGCCACGCGGGTGGTCGTCGCGCAGTCGAGTGAAGACCTCGGCCGGGCTCAGGCTGTTGATGATGCGCACCGCCTCCTGACGATCAGTGGAGAACATCCGCAGAACACTCCCGGCACCGCCGTTATAGGCGGAGATCACGCAGTACTCACGGGTTAGTGGATTGCTGATCCCGGCGAGGTAGCGCTGATCGAGGATGTTGAGGTAGGCGGTGCCCAGCTCGATGTTGTTCTCCGGGATGAACAGATACTCCTTGCTGGGGGTATGGTCGTAGCCCTTTACCATGGTAAAGGCATCCCGTCCGGCGGTGGCGGGTACCAGTTGCATCAGACCATAGGCCGGTGCCGAGCTGACCGCATAGGGGTTGAAGGAGCTTTCGGTCTGCATGATGGCGTAGATCAGGCTCGTGCTGACCCCAAAACGCTTCGCATTGCGTTCTACCAGCGGGGCGTACTGTCGGGCACGGATATTCTCATGGTTGGCCACCATGGCCAACTGCACATAGCGCACCGGCTTGCGCTCACCCAGGCTACTGATCTGGCGGTCTTTTGCCCGCCTGGGGACCAGGTAATCGGCATAGGCCTCGGCCCGCGCCGGGCTGTCGATGGGGCGCCCGTGCTGATCCACCACCATGCCGTAGAGATAGGGCTTGCCGCTGAGCGGCACGCTGCGATCGGAGTACATATCCACCCCGCGAGGATCATCCGGGGTGAGCAGGGTGGTGATAATGGCACTGCGCAGGCTTTCATCGGGGTTGCCGGTGTCCAGGGTCTCGACGGTGACCCGCCCCGCATCGAACTCGACAATGGCGCGACTTTTATAGTTCTGGGTGTACTTTACATAGCGGGTGTTGCTGGGGGTGATCACCTCACCCTCCCCCCACTCCTTGCCGATCTCACCGCGCAGGATGCCAAGCAGACGGTTGTAGTCGTTGCGTACCCGCTGAATGTCGTTGACCAACTGTACCGGATTGTATTGGTAACTGGTGGCACGGCTGCGCGCCATCGACTCGATCGCCGCCCCTGGGTCCTGACTGCTGGCGATACGTAACACATCCCCGCTACTGCAAGAGAACAGCGGTAGGGTGGCGATGGCTATAATGGCGGGGCGAAGTGGCTTGGACATCTCTAAAGCCTACCGCAGTCTGCACGGTCAGGCTATAGAAAGTGACTGCAAACAGGCACATCCCTGTGCCGGGGGGGAGATCAGTCCATCGGTTGGGAGATGGTGAAGGCCCCGCGCAGCATACCCGGGCGGTAGTTGAGCGCCTGGTCGTTGGGGTAGAGCTCATCCAGCTTGGCCTTCACGTCAGCGCGGATATCGGTGCCGTGGCACATCAGGCACGGTGCCTGCTCCATTGGCGGCATACCGATCGCACTCATAAAGCGAAATACCTCACGCCCGTTTTGCGACACCACCTCGTAGTGGGACATACCCATCGCCGGTTCGCCCTGCTCAATGCGCTCGGCGAACTGGGCCAACACCTCTGCCTCCCAGGCATCAGGGGCATTATCCGGATTACGCAGTTTGTCAGTCGTGCGCCCAACGGTCCAGCCGTGTTGACTAGACATCGCCGCCGCGATCCCCGGTGCCTCCTGCTGGCAGACCTCAATGGCGGCGATAGGGCCACCGCTACCCATCGCCCGACCCAATTCCCCCTGCAGTTGCTGGGCGAACTGTTGGATCACCTCGCGGCTATCATTGGCACGCTGCGAGAGGGGGTCTTCCCCGGCGAATACTGCAGTGGCCGGAATGGCACACAGGACCGCCGTTGCAATCAACTTCTTCATCAGAGTCATCCTCTTTGTGGTTAGGTACCCGCTAACCAGTATAACCGTGATAAGCAGAGCGTGAAATCCTCGAATTTTCAATATATGATGGGCGCGATTTCATACAGCGATGAGGGACAACCATGAAGCGACTAACAAGCGGTATAGCGCTGCTGGCGATGGCTGCCGCAGCTGGCCAGAGCCACGCCGATAG
>SLDE01000077.1 GCA_007125455.1 Ectothiorhodospiraceae bacterium | reverse complement strand
CCAAGAAGGACCTGGAAGAAAGTATCAGTTCATTGGAGTTTAATAGCCCGGACAAATGGGGCGGCAAGGTAGAGCTGAGCGATGGTTCATGCTTCTACCTGGAGCCGATGGAACCGGCCCCTAAATTACCCATCACGATCCGCGCCAAGCGGTTGTAAATGATTCAACGCAGAGGACGCCGAGTACGCAGAGTGAGTGGATGTGTGTGTTACCCCTGTGGTGAAAACATACACGCTGTTGTCATTGAACTTTTCTCTGCGTTCTTTGCGAACTCTGCGTTGAATATCTTTTGAAAACTGGAGGATAGCATCATGGCAATGACAATAGTGGCGGAAGAGTGCACATCCTGTGGCGATTGCCTGCCGGTGTGCCCAATGGGGGCGGTGCTGAAGAAAAAGGGCACCTATGTTATCGATCTGGATGCCTGTACCGAGTGCGAGGGGGAGTTTGACATGCCCCAGTGCGAGGAAGTGTGTCCGGTTCCTGACTGCATCATCCCGGCTTAAGTCCGATGAGCAGCCAAGCCATCCCCCGCGATGTGGCGCTGCGCATTGGTCTGGCGGCCCGTGCCTTGCCCGATATCGAATCGGCCCAGCTGATGTCGGTATTGGTCAAGGCACTGGGGTTGCCGCTCAGTGTGGAGAAACTCAGCAGCCTGACGGTGCGGCAATTGCAGGAGGCCGCCGACACCTTGTTTAATCAAACCCCGTTGCCAGCGGTCAAGCAGGCATTGGATTATCTTTGGGGCAAGGAAGGGGTGGAGGTCAGTGATCAGGCCTTGCCCACCATCGAGCCCTATGCCGAGGGCGACATGCCCGGCTCGATCCGAGTTGCCATCGCTTCGAACAACGGCGAGCAACTGGATGGTCATTTCGGCTCCTGTGCGCGTTTTTTGATCTATCAGGTGGGCAGCGACGCGGCGCGCCTGATGGCGATCCGTGCGACCCATGCCTCACCGGATAAGCGTCAGGACAAGAACGCCTGGCGTGCAGAGTTGATTGCCGATTGTGATGTGTTGTGCGTGGTGTCGATTGGTGGGCCGGCGGCCGCCAAGGTGATCAAACAGGACGTACATCCGATCAAATATCCCAATGGCGGTGATGCGGTGAGCGTGCTTGGCGAACTGCAACAGGTGCTAGCATCCAAGCCACCGCCGTGGCTGGCCCGTATTATGGGTAAGCCCGCTGATGAGCGCGTTCGTTTTGCCCTGACCGAGGAGGAAAGCTGATGATCGACGAGGCCATGGTGAAAGATCTGGTGGCGAGCATCGATGGACGCCCCCTGGATGTGCCCTTGCTGGATGCGCTTAAACAGCGCTTCAAGGGGATCCCTCTCACTGCCTGCTTCGAGGATGATGTGCTTACGGGCAAGCCCGTCTATCGTACGGGTGCCTTTTCCATTTACCTGGTTGGCGGCGGTGATCACTGCCTCACCCTGACCAATGACTACGACATCGCCACCGGTGTGGTGATTGCCGAGGTGGTGGAGTAATCGCGCCGCCTGCTGCGCGATGATCGTGTTTACTACATTTCGGTACGCAGTACGACACAGTCAGTTGTTGTGTTTGCGACAGTACAGCGGCCATCTTTAGCAGAACCCACGACAAATCAACCACCTGCCGCGAGTTATCTCGCTGGCATGTGGCTTGCTGGGTATTGATAAACCCCAAACGCCTACAGGTGTTGCCATGCAGCCAAAAGATATTGCCGCCTTACTCGATGAACCGGCCTGTGCGCACAACAAGAAGGATAAGTCCGGTTGTGCTAAGCCTAAGCCCGGTGCCACCGCCGGTGGCTGCGCCTTCGACGGGGCACAGATCGCCCTGCTGCCCATCGCCGATGTTGCCCACATCGTGCATGGCCCCATTGCCTGCGCCGGTTCCTCCTGGGATAACCGGGGTACCCGTTCCTCGGGGCCGACACTGTACAAGATCGGCATGACCACCGATCTGACCGAGCAGGATATCATCATGGGCCGCGGCGAAAAGCGCCTGCTGCATTCGATCAAGCAGGCTATTGATGGCCATGCCCCGGCAGCGGTGTTTGTCTACAACACCTGTGTACCGGCGCTGATCGGGGATGATGTGGAGGCCGTATGCAAGGCCGCCAGTGAGATGTGGGGGGTGCCGGTGGTGCCAGTGGACGGGGCCGGTTTTTACGGCACCAAAAACCTGGGTAACCGTATTGCTGGTGAGGCGATGGTGCGCCATGTGATCGGCACGCGAGAGCCTGAGCCGGTAGACCCATCGTTAATGCCTGGTGTCACCGTACACGATGTCGCCCTGATCGGTGAATACAACATCGCCGGTGAGCTGTGGCACGTCAGCCCCCTGTTCGACGAGCTGGGTCTGCGGGTCTTGGCCACCCTCTCCGGCGATGCGCGTTTTCATGAGATCCAGACCATGCACCGCAGCCAGGCCAATATGATGGTCTGCTCCAAGGCGATGCTCAATGTCGCGCGCAAACTGCATGAGCAATATGTCACCCCCTGGTTTGAGGGCAGTTTTTACGGGGTGCGCGACACCTCCCATGCACTGCGTGAGTTTGCCCGGCTGCTGGGGGACAGCGCGCTGGCCAATCGTACTGAGGCGCTGATCGCCCGCGAAGAGGCACGCATCGATGCCCTGCTGGTCCCCTGGCGTGAACGGCTGCGCGGCAAGCGCGCGTTGCTGTATACCGGCGGGGTCAAGTCCTGGTCGGTGATCTCGGCCCTGCAGGATCTGGGCATGGAGGTGGTCGCCACCGGCACTAAGAAATCCACCGAGGAAGACAAGGCCCGTATCCGCGAACTGATGGGTGATGAGGCGCGCATGCTGGAGGATGGCAGTCCCCGCGCCCTGCTGGATACCGTGCGCGACTATCAGGTCGATGTATTGATCGCCGGTGGACGCAATATGTACACGGCGATTAAGGCGCGGGTGCCGTTTCTGGATATCAACCAGGAGCGCGAATACGCCTATGCCGGATACCAGGGCATGCTGGAGCTTGCCCGTCAGCTTACCCGTACCATTGAAAGCCCGGTGTGGCAGGCGGCACGCCGTGCTGCGCCCTGGCAGAGAGGTGAATGAGATGGCAAAGCTAAGCAAACGCAACAAGGCCCTGTCCGAGATGCCACTCAAGGTCTCTGCCCCGTTGGGTGGTGCACTGGCCATCCTCGGCCTGCACCGCGCCATCCCGATGTTGCACGGCTCCCAGGGCTGCACCGCCTTTGCCAAGGTGATGACGGTGCGCCACTTCCGTGAACCGATCCCGTTGCAGACCACCGCGATGGATCAGGTGGGTACCGTGATGGGGGCGGATGCGTATGTGGTGGAAGGACTCAAGACCATTTGCGACAAGCAGCAGCCCGATTGCATTGGCGTACTCACCACCGGCCTGTCCGAGACCCAGGGCAGCGATATTCATCGTACCGTAAAAGAATTTCGTCAACGTCATCCTGAGCATGCCGGGGTGGCGGTGGTGGCAGTCAATACCCCGGACTTTAGCGGCGGCCTGGAGAGCGGCTTTGCTGACACGGTAAAGGCACTCATCGAGCAATTGGTGCCGGATCGCAATGAATCACACACCGAACCTGGGCGACGCCAGCGTCAGCTGAATGTGCTGGTCTCCTCGGCACTGACACCTGGCGATATCGAGGTGTTGCGCGAACTGATTGAGCAGTTTGAGTTGCGTCCCTTGATCGTGCCGGATCTGGCCGACTCACTGGATGGGCATTTGCCGGAGAACGACTTTAATCCGCTCACCATTGGCGGCACAGCAGTGGAAGAGCTGGCCCTGATGGGGGATTCGCTTGCCACCCTGGTGATCGGCCCATCCCTCTATCCCGCTGCACAGGCACTGTACGACAAGACCGGTGTACCCAATTACTACTTCGACAGCCTGCTGGGCCTGGATCCCATGGATAACCTCGTCCACACCCTCAGCCAACTGGCAGAACGCCCGGTGCCTGCCCGCTTGGAGCGCCAGCGTGCCCAGCTACAGGATGCGATGCTCGATTGTCACTTCATGTTGGGACAACAGCGGGTGGCGCTGGCCGCTGAGCCCGACGAGATCCTGGCGATGACCCGCTTTTTGCAGGCGCAGGGTGCCGAGGTGGTCGCGGCGGTGACCAGCAGTCGTGGCCCGGCCCTTGAGAGCGTACCGTTGCAGGCGGTCAAGCTCGGCGACCTGGCCGACCTGCAACAGTTGGCCCAGGAGGGGGATGCCCAGTTGCTGATGGGCAACTCTCATCTGGCGAATATCGCCGAGGCGATGGCCCTGCCACTGCAACGGATGGGCTTCCCTCAGTACGACCTGGTGGGGGGCTACCAGCGTACCTGGATAGGCTATCGCGGGGCACGTCAGTTGCTGTTCGACCTGGCCAATCTGGTGCTAGCGGAACACGGCAAGCACGAGGTGCGGCCATACCAGCCCCGCCTGCGCCAGCAGGCTGCGGATTTAACCGTGCATAGTGGAGATCGCCATGGCCATGCAACGACAACTGCGCGTGCTTGACGGGCAGCCCCATCCCACGCCCCGGCTCAAGGTGGCCTTTGCCACCGATGATCTCAAGGGGATCAACCAGCACTTTGGCTCGGCGGAGCGTTTCGCCATCTACCTACTCGATGGCGAGGGCGGCACCCTGCACGAGGTCGCCGAGTTTGGCCGCCTGGCCCAGGACGGCAATGAAAACAAATTACTGGAAAAATTCGTGGTGCTGGATGGCTGTATCGCCGTCTACTCTCTGGCGGTAGGGCCATCGGCGGTGCGCCAACTGATGTCGCTGGGGATCCAGCCGATCAAGCTGTTGCATCCCACCCCGATCAACCGGGTATTGGCTGAGTTACAGCAACAACTGCAACGGGGCCCCGAGGGCTGGCTGGCCAGGGCGATCGCCATCCGTGGCGAAAAGTCCGAGGCACGTTTTTCCGACATGGCCGAAGAGGCCTGGGAGGAGTGACCTGTCACAGCGGACACAGGGTTCACCGAGCAGGGTAAGCGTTATCGGCCAGAGCAACCGTTATGGTTGCTGCCAGCCTGGCCTTCTCTGTGAGCGTTGTGGCAATGACATGTTAATCATGGGAGCAAGGCAATGAGTGAATTGGTAGTGGATGTGAACGACCCGGTGTTGGGTTCGGACTTTATGATCGAGATGGTACGTCAGATGCGAGCCATCGATAGCTACGGTAGCTACGAGAATATGGGCGACGCCGAGGTGCTGGATCCCTTTGTGCTGACCAAGGAGCGCAAGCGCGAGATCCCGGTGGTGGGTGAACCGGATGAGATCGTGGTGGCCAGGATGAAGGCCTGGTACAACGCCATCGCGATTCTCATCGAAAAGGAGTGCGGCCAGATGGCGGTGCCCTTGTTACACCTGAGCCATGAGGGCTTTGGGCGTGCGCTGATCACCGTTGGCAAACTGGTGGTGCACGACCGCTCGCTGCGCGATGTCCATCGCTTTGGCTTTGATAGCCTCTCAAAGATGAAGACCGAGGCGGACAAGATCCTCTCGGTGGCCATTGAGTTGATTGGCGAGCACGACAAGGTGGCTGGGTTGTAAATGTGTTAACGCCGAGTACGCACAGATGCCGTTGTGTGTGAGCGCCTGAGCTTTCGGTGGTGTAGCACAGTGACTGGATGCAAGCTGATAGATGTTGCACCTGCCAAGTAGGGGCTGCGGATTCGAGCGGTGTTTTTGCCTGCATATATTGAGGATGACAACGATGAACGATGATGAATTGAAGGCAATGCAAAAAGAGGTCAAGAAACGTAAGCGGATCGCCACCGAGCGGGCCGGGGAGGTGCACGACCTGGTAGAGGACCGGCTTTACAGCGCTTATGAACAACTGCCCGAGTTGGCGGCGGCCACCGTGGAGGCCTGTCGCGCATGGGCTGAGGCCGAGCAACAGCTCAAGGGCACTTCTAAATATTCGTGAGCACGCATCTTGAACCCTCAAATCCGCGCTCTCTGCGTTGCAAATCTTCGCAATAGCGGGCTATTACGTGCGATTTGCGCCTTGATAGCACAGATTT
>SLDE01000053.1 GCA_007125455.1 Ectothiorhodospiraceae bacterium | reverse complement strand
GTAGTGCTCCAGCGCCTCTTTCCAGGGGCTATCGTGGTCGCTAACTGGCTGCTGATCGGGGTTGTGGTCGCGCTGTTCCATCGGCGAAGGGCTCGGTATCTTAAAAGCGCTATTTTAGCCCTGTCGTAGAGAAAACGACAGGGAGGCACTGCACTCAGAGTATCAGGCCGGAGGGTCGACCTCCCGGTCGACTTTCACTTATCTCATTGAGCTGGAGCTCGACGCTCCGGCCTATAAGCACCGGGCAAAAAGGTCAGCCATATCTTTTGGCCGGAGGGTCGACCTCCTGGTCGACATTCACTTATCTCATCGAGCTGGATCTCGACGCTCCGGCCAAATGCAACGGGCTAACAGGTCATCCATATCCTTTGGCCGGAGGGTCGACCTCCCGGTCGACTTTCACTTACCTCATCGAGCTGGAGCTCGACGCACCGGCCAGAAGCACCGGCAAAATACGCCAGACAAATAGCCAGCCCACCCCCTTGGCAATGCGGTTAGCGTAAAAACCCCATATTTGTTCTTGACTCTCTCATCTGTTCAAGTATTCTCTTTATTTATTCTTTTATTGATTGAGAGGCGGGGCCATGACATTCAGTGCCATTCTGGCCGGTTTGGCTACCGGCATCATGTTGGGGATCTTTGGTAGCGGTGGCTCGATCATCACTACCCCGGCCCTGCTCTATCTGCTGTCGGTTGAGCCCAAATCCGCGATTGCCATGAGTCTGGGGATTGTCGCGGTGACCGCTACCATCAGCGCCCTGCAGCACTGGCATGCGGGCAATGTGAATATCAAGGTCACGGTGGTATTCGGCCTGTTTGGCATTGTTGGTACCTATGGCGGTGCGCTGCTCGGCGTGATCACCCCGGTGGTGATTCAGCTCACGCTGTTCGCCCTGGTGATGTACGCCGCCGCCTGGAAGATGTTCAAGCCCGCTCGGCCCAAGGCCCATCGTTCGGTCGGGGCAGCGGCTGTGGTTACGGAGGGCGTTTGCGCCAGCAACCACTGTCTGGCCCATGTCGCGATGCATGGGGTGCTGGTGGGGGCACTGACAGGGCTGGTCGGTGTCGGTGGCGGCTTTTTAATTGTTCCTGCGCTGGTGTTGCTCTCCGGCCTGTCGATGAAACAGGCCATCGGCACCTCGCTGGCGATTGTGGCGATCAAGTCCTATGCCGGTTTTGCCGGATATGCTGGGGCGGTAGCGATCGATTACAGGCTGATGGCGGTCTTCATCACCGTGGCCATTATCGGTAGCGTGGTCGGCACCCGTCTGGCCCATCGTCTCTCTGGCGATGTACTCAAACGCGGCTTCGCCATTTTTCTGGTGCTGGTCGCCAGTTACATCCTGTTCAACAACTTTTGGTAATGGCTGTGCGATAATCGGCAACCGTTATTCAATGCTCACCACCACGGATCAGACATGACCACCACCCCGGTTTACCCCCGCGAGCGCCTGAATGTTGCTTTGCTGGCCACCGTTCAGGCCCTGTTCACCATTACTGCGATCACGGTGATGACCCTCAGCGGCCTGGTCGGCAGCAAGCTCAGCCCCGAGCCGATGCTGGCCACCCTGCCGATCGCGGCAATGATGCTGGGCACCCTGATCGGCACCCTGCCCGCCTCGCTATTCATGCAAAAATTCGGGCGCCGTGCTGGCTTCCTGATCGGGGCTGGTCTGGGTGGGGTGGTCGGTGGCGCGCTCAGTGTCGCCGGTATTGCGATGGGCTCCTTCTGGCTGTTCAGTTTCGCCAGCCTGTTGCTCGGCCTGTACCAGGCCTTTGCGATGTATTACCGCTTTGCCGCCGCCGATGTGGTGCGCCCGGCCTGGCATAGTCGCGCCATCTCGCTGGTACTGGTCGGCGGGGTGATCGCCGCCTTCCTGGGCCCCTGGAATGCACGCGCCACCCTGGACTGGTTCCCTGGTGTGAGCGATGCCGGTCCCTATGCGGTGGTCACGGTCCTGGCGCTACTGGCAATGCTGCTGCTTAGCCTACTCAAGGTCCCGCCCAGCAACGAGCCGGGCAGCGATCTGCCCCACCGCCCGCTGCGCCGGATCGCCGCACAGCGCGACTTCAAGGTCGCAGTGCTGTGCAGTGCAGTGGCCTATGCGATCATGGTGATGCTGATGAGCGCCACCCCGCTGGGAATGCGCAATGCCGGCTTTGGGATGGGCGAAATTGCCTTCATCATGCAGTGGCATGTACTGGGTATGTTTGCACCCTCCTTTGTTACCGGCTTTCTGATCACCCGCTTCGGCCTGGGCAATATTCTGCTCAGCGGTGCGCTGCTGTTACTCGCCTCGGTACTGGTCGCCGCCGCCGGACAAAGCCTCACCCACTACTGGATTGCACTGGTGTTGCTTGGGGTGGGCTGGAATTTCCTCTTCGTCGGCGGCAGCAGCCTGCTGACCGAAACCCACACCGCTACCGAGCGCGGCATCACCCAGGGCGTCAATGACCTGATTGTCTACGCCATGGTCGTCACCGGTTCGCTACTCTCCGGGGTACTGGTGCACTACCTGGGTTGGAGCCTGCTCAATCTGCTGAGCCTGATCCCGATCCTGATCACCCTGGGGGTGATCCTGTGGTGGCGCGGACGGGAAAATGAAAAGCCTTCATCGCAGAGCACGCCGAGTAAACAAGAGGTATGAGTTGTTCCCTTGGCATATATGATGCGCAATACCAAAATGGCGCGTTCACTCTTGAATTGAATAACTCTGCGCACTCTGCGACCTCTGCGTTAAAATCATTTTTACCATCAAGACATAAAGGACAACACCATGGATATTACCCTGTATGTGAAAGAACAACCGGGCGGTCGCTGCCGCCTTTACCAGGCCTATGCCGAGGCACTGGTAGAAGCCGGTGCAAACGTTGAAGAGCGGGTGGATAACGACATGGCCGCCGCCATCCTGATCAACGATCAGCAGGTCTTCCCGGAAGATGGTGTGTTTATCACCGCCGCCGACATTCAAAAGACCTGCGAACAGCGACAAATCTCCATGCCAAAAGTTAACGACAAACTCGACGCGATTCTGGAGCAATGTTTGAGTGAGTGGGAGTAAGGGGGCTGGGCGAAATAATATTGCGACTCGGCTACGCCAGGGCCATCTCTAATGAGCTAGCCCGAAGGTGAAAAATGGCCTTCCCACACTCTGGCGGCCTAAGTTGCACTGGATACTAGCTGGTTTTTACCCTTTCGTTTGGCCTGGTACATTACATTGTCCGCGCACTTGAGTAGCTCACGCGTATCGCTACCGTCTCCAGGAAAAATCGCGATACCAATTGAGGCGGTAACATGCCCCTGCTCCCCATTATCGAGTGGGTATGGTTGGGCAAGCGCCTGAAGGAGTTTATTGCCGATATGCTGAACCCCATCGAGGTCGCGGATAGCGGGCAGAATCAGGGCAAACTCATCGCCACCCAGGCGTGCTACGGTATCATTCTCACGCAATATGGCCAGCAGACGTTTGGCGACCTCACGTAACAAGATGTCACCTGAGTCGTGTCCGTAGGTGTCATTAACCTCCTTGAAACCATCCAGATCCACGTAGAGTAGAGCCAGTTGTTTGTTGCGATGTTTGGCCTGCAAAATCCCTTGTTCGAGTAGCTCATTGAAAAACTCACGGTTGGCCAGCCCGGTCAGGGAATCATAGTGGGCGCGGTGCCAGATCTCCCCTTCCAGGCGTTTGCGCTCGGTGATGTCTTCCTTAACCCCAACGAAGTGGCTGATGTGGCCGTCACTGTCGATGATCGGTGAGATCGAGGCCCGCTCCCAAAACAGCTCGCCGTTTTTCTTTTTATTGAGAAACTCCCCACGCCACTCTTCGCCATGGGTGATTTTGTCAAACAGCTGCACGTACGTGTCGTCTGGGGTTTGCTGTGACTTGAGGATACGGGGATTTTCACCCAACACCTCCCCGGTGCTGTAGCCGGTGATCTGGGTGAACTTGCGATTAACATACTGAATGTTGGTCTCTGCATCGGTAATCACCACCGACACCGGGCTATGTTCCATGGCTTGGTAGAGCATCTTGAGTTCGGTCTCATTACGCTTGCGCCGAGTGATGTCAGCAAAGGTGACCACCGCGCCGATCAGTTTGTCATCATGATAGAGCGGGTGGGATCGATACTCTATCGGCAGGGGGTGGCCATCCGCATGCCAAAACACCTCATTGTCGCCGTGGGAGGCAATACCCTGCTGATAGGTGGCGACCAGTGAGCACTGTGTTTCATCACAGCGGCTGCCATCGGCATGGCTATGATGAAACAAGCGGTGTGCCGACTTGCCCAATAGCTCGCTGGGATCGTGATAGCCCAGGATCTGCTGTGCGGCCGGATTGCTCATCGTGATGCGGCCCTGAGTATCGACGCCATAGATCCCCTCACCAGAGGATTCGATGAACAGACGCAGCTTCGTTTCGGCGGCCTCGCGCTCGGCCACCTCCTCGGTAAGCCGGGCGGTACGCTGTTCGATCAACAACTCCTGCTCATCCTTGACCTTCTCCAGCAGGAGCAGCTGACGACGATAGCGGGTTAAACCAAAAATGGTCAGCCCTGCCAGCAGCAGCCACACCATGAGGTGGATGATAATGGTATTACGAAATGGGGCGGACTGTGCCGCCAGATAAGGACGGTAATCAAAGGCCACGCTCAAACCACCGCGCAGTTCACCCAGCTGATAGCCCTGCTGGGCATGGCACAGCAGACATTCCTGCTTGATAAACAGGGGCACCATATAGCGAAACTGTGGCCCACTGTCCTGCCGCACCACGGCAAAATACTCATCTTCGCCCGCACCAAAATGCTCAAGTGCCTCACCTTCCCATGCACTGACTTGGTTGATGGGGTTGAGGGGCCTGTCGCTGGAGAGGCGAACGGTAAAACCATCCTGCTGCCCCAGCAATTCGGCGACCTTGCGGGTCATATAGGCGGGGTTGACCATGGTGAGGAGCCTGCCCTCCGGGCCGGGGATCTCGCGATGAGGGACATCCAGGTAGGGGTTGGGCGGGGTATTCTTATCGACCGAAACGTAAACCCCACCATGACCAGCATTCCACAGGCGAAAGGTCTCCACCGTATAGGAGATGTAGCGCGCCTGTTGCAGGGCGTTCTCTTCACTGTGTTGATCGATAAGGTGCAGGTTCCAGCCGAGCGACAAGGCCACCACACTGCTCCATAGTAGCAGCGGAATGAGCCAGTATTGTCGTTGCAGGATCAGGCGAGACATGGGGTCATCATCTTTGCACCGATGTTACTTCATTTACGTACCATCCATGCCCATAGCCCGCCGTGGCCGATGCACTCCGTCACAAGCAGCATACGCCATTTGTATCTACTCACCCACTGGCTTCACCAATAGCATAGGGCAAGTACTTACCGCCATTCTATATGTGGATATTTCTCATTACCACCCCGCGCGCCCTTGATTACCCGCCCTCATCCACGTCCGCTCACCTTCACCAAATGGTTTCTCCATAACGTCGCTTGTGGAGGTGCGGCGGCAGGCATGGAGGGGATAGCGCTGCCATCGAGTGGTGTACAGGGACCCGGGTAACCGAGCTTTAGCAGGCCAGCCTGGTAGGCGGCGAGAATCTTCGGTGTTCGGGTGAGCGGTGAGGCGGCAATGCCGATCACGTGTATGCGTTTACCGATGTATTCAGCGACACTGGCATTGGTGAAGGTTTGTCCGTCTTCAGCCAGGAAGCAGATGCTATCGGGGGCGATGGCAGACGGGCTAGCCCCCTGGTCACGCCAAGCAATGAGGTTTTCGTTCAAATTGAAGACGGTAAAACCATCGCGGCCATCACGGAGTTGAAGCATGCCAAGATCCAGTGCGCCGACCGTATTCTGCGAGACACTGTCCAGGGTGCCACTAAAGGGCACTTCTAAATATTCGTGAGCACGCATCTTGAACTCTCAAATCCGCGCTCTCTGTGTTGCAAATCTTCGCAATAGCGGGCTATTACGTGCGATTTGCGCCTTGATAGCACAGATTTGAGAGCCCAATCTGACGCACTCAGAATAAT
>SLDE01000035.1 GCA_007125455.1 Ectothiorhodospiraceae bacterium | reverse complement strand
TTGCCGTAGGCAAGCGGGAAAAGGGCAAGGTTTACTTGTCTCTCAAAAAACGAACCTGACATGAAGCAGAGCAGGATAACAAACGGTTGCTACAGACGCAGTTTTACTGCGCTATTGAACACGGGTGTTAGATTGAAAGAACAGGGGAGGGACACCCACCGCTATACTTTTGCTATATCGGTAAACAGTACCCGCATCATTCTTCCTTGAAGACTTCCTCCATGGGGATCCCCTTGAGTGTTCCCTCTCGATATGCCTTGAGTCGCTTTTCTGACTCTTCGGCCCAAATTTTATCGATGTGCTTGTCTGGCTCATCCAGGCTTTTTATTAGGCCATCAACCAGGGAGAACCGTTCATCAGGCTATATCTTGATCGCCTCATTCAATAGCTCTTTCGCACCCAGTGGCTTAACTCCCATAAATTATTCGGGACAGAGTAAAACAAATCACGGAATTGCTTCATTTCACTCTAACACCGATTACGACGCCAATCGTCATTCATACTCCGGGACATTTTTTGTCGGGTTACGCTACGCTATCCCGACCTACGAACCACAAAGCCCAGTCTTATATTCACCTCTGCGAACTCCGCGTCCTCTGCGTTAAACGCTTTTACATCACCCGCATTTGGAATCGCCACAATTCAAACAGGTCATACACCCATCCATCAAGATCGTGGCCTTGGTGTTGCACTTGCCACAGAGTTGCGCCCCTTCGGGGAAGTCGCCGTTGTCTTGGGCTTCTGCCTTGCTGGCTGTGCCTTCGTATTGGGCGCGCTTTTCTTCGATAAGTTTTTTCTGGTGTTCGTCCAGCTCGTCGTCTTTGAGCATGCCGATCATGCGCAGGTGGCATTCGATGGCGTCACCGATCTCGGCGACCAGGGAGGGCATGTATTTGCCGCCCTTTTTGAAGTAGCCGCCGCGTGGGTCGAACACGGAGCGTAGTTCTTCGACCAGGAAGGTGACGTCGCCACCCTTGCGGAATACCGCGGAGATGATGCGGGTGAGGGCGACGATCCACTGGAAGTGGTCCATGTTTTTGGAGTTGATGAAGACCTCGAACGGGCGGCGCAGTTCGTGCTTGGTGCCCTGATTGAGCACGACGTCGTTAATGGTGACGTAGAGGGCGTGCTCGGTGAGCGGGGTCTTTATCTTGTAGGTGGAGCCGAGCAGCATCTCGGGGCGTTCGAGTGCCTCGGTGAGGTGGACGACGTTGTCCTCGTGATGTTCGGGGACAGCCCGGAGGGCTGGAGCCGGTTGCTGCTGTTCGTCTTTACTAACGACTGCGTAGCTGACGATCTTTTTACTGATTTTGACTGCCATATTTCTTCCCTCTTGATTTTTTCAACGCAGAGTTCGCAGAGTTCGCAGAGATGCTTTGCTATGCATGTGTCTCTATTAACCCAGCCCCTCTGTGCGTTGTCTCTTGCCGGAGCATGTTTCAGATCCGGCCTGTATTGTTTGTGCAGTAGGCCGCGGGTTTCTACCCTAACCAGTCTTTCTCTGTGCTCTCTGCGACCTCTGCGTTAAAGGCTTTTATCAGAATCTACCGTAATACCCTTCCTTCATGGCATCGTAGAGGTTGGCGGCGGTGTGGATCTCGCCGTCGTATTCGATCTCTTCGTTGCCCTTGAGTTCGAGCACTTCGCCGTTTTCCAGTTCGAAGCGGTAGGTGGTGTTTTCCAAATCACTCTCTTTGACCAGCACGCCCTGGAAGGCCTCGGGGTTGAAGCGGAAGGTGGTGCAGCCCTTGAGCTCATTTTCGTAGGCGTAGAGGTAGATGTCCTTGAAGTCTTCGAAGGGGTATTCCGTGGGCACGTTGGCGGTCTTGGAGATCGAGGAGTCGATCCACTTTTGCGCGGCGGCCTGGATGTCGACGTGCTGCTTGGGGGTAACCTCTTCGGCGGTGATGAAGTAGTCGGGCAGCTGTTCGTCGGCCTTGTCGGAGTAGGGCATGGCTTTTTTGTTGACCAGCTCGCGGTAGGCGAGCAGTTCGAAGGACCATACGTCGACCTTCTCTTTGGATTTCTTGCCCTCGCGGATCACGTTGCGCGAGTAGTGGTGGGCAAAGCTGGGCTCGATGCCATTGCTGGCGTTGTTGGCCAGCGAGAGGGAGATGGTGCCGGTGGGGGCGATGGAGCTGTGGTGGGTGAAGCGGGCGCCCTGCTCGGCCAGTTGGTTGACCAGCTCGGGCTCGACCTCGGCCACACGCTGCATGTAGCGGCTGTATTTGGCGTGTAACAGCTTGCCTTGAACCTTGTCGCCGACCTTGTAGCCGTCGCGCTTCATCTCGGGACGCTGGCGCAGCATCTGGCCGGTGACCTCGAACTCCTGCTCCATGATCGGGGCCGGACCTTTTTCCTCACTCAGCTCCAGGGCGGCCTTCCAGCCCTCGATGGCCAGTTCGCGGGTGACCTGTTCGGTGAAGGCCAGCGAGGCCTGATCACCGTATTTCATCCGCAGCATGGTGATGGTGGAGCCCAGCCCCAGGTAGCCCATGCCGTGGCGGCGCTTGTTGATGATCTCTTCGCGCTGCTGCTCCAGTGGCAGGCCGTTGATCTCCACCACGTTGTCGAGCATGCGGGTGAAGATCCCCACGGCCTTGCGGAAATTTTCCCAATCGAAGCGGGCCCGGTCGGTAAAGGGTTCGACCACGAACTTGGTGAGGTTGATCGAGCCAAGCAGGCAGGCACCGTAGGGGGGCAGGCCTTGTTCGCCACAGGGATTGGTGGCACGCACATTCTCGCAGAACCAGTTGTTGTTCATCTCGTTGTATTGATCGATGAGGATGAAGCCCGGCTCGGCGAAGTCGTAGGTGGAAGTCATGATCATGTCCCACAGGCGACGCGCCTTGATGGTCTTGTAGACCTTGCAGGCCACCAGCCCTTCGTCGTTGGCGATGTAGTCGTCCTTGAGTGGCCAGTCGCGCCAGATGATCTGGTTTTCGTCTTCGATATCGATACCGTCCAGCTCCAGTTCCTTGGGGCCGATGGGGAAGGCCAGCTGCCAGTCGTCGTTGGCGATCACCGCTTCCATGAATTCGCGGGTAACCAGCAGAGAGAGGTTGAACTGGCGCAGGCGACCGGATTCGCGCTTGGCGCGGATGAAGTCCATCACGTCTGGATGGCCGACATCGAAGGTGGCCATCTGCGCGCCACGACGGCCACCGGCAGAGGACACGGTGAAACACATCTTGTCGAAGATATCCATAAAGGAGAGCGGGCCGGAGGTGTAGGCGCCGGCACCTGCCACGAAGGCACCTCTTGGGCGCAACGTACTGAATTCATAACCAATTCCGCAACCGGCCTTGAGGGTCAGGCCCGCCTCGTGCACCTTGCCGAGAATGTCGTCCATCGAGTCGCGAATGGTGCCGGACACGGTGCAGTTGATGGTGGAGGTGGCGGGCTTGTAGGCCCAGGCACCGGCATTGGAGGTGATACGCCCGGCCGGGATCGCCCCGTGGCGCAGCGCCCAAAGAAACTTCTCCTCCCACTCCTGGCGCTTGCCATCGTCCTGCTCGACCTCGGCCAGGGCCTTGGCCACGCGGCTGTAGGTGGCGTCGATATCGTGATCGATCACCTCGCCGGACTTGGTGGTCAGGCGGTACTTCTTTTCCCAGATATCGAGGGAAGCGGGCTGAAAGGTGATCTCACTGACGGCATGGGGTACCGCCTTCAGGTGGGCGCTGGACTTGCTCATTTGGGGGGCTCCGTGGTGACAGGCGTTGTTATTCCTTGCCGGTGCTGACCTGCTTGTTGTAGCACCGGCCTTCAAACACTACATCTTGTGTCTTGGCGCAATAGATTAGGCAGCAATCCTGATTCTGTCAACTCCAGCACCCCGGAGAAAACCACCCCTAAGTAACTGAATAATATAAACACACCGCGCTACACCGCTGTAAATTCAGCAACATAGCAAATATTAAACTTTACCCATCAAAACACAATATATTGTGTTACTAATATTGTGCTTTTTCGGGGCCTGAGGCTTAGGTGAGCACCCACTACCGCGCAAATGCCGATGATTCATACTGCCCCGCCGGACAGTATCCATGTGCAAAACAAGGCCTTGATGTAGCTAAAAACGGCCACTATATTTTTTTCACCGCAGCATCACGCTGCCTTTATCCAACGCAACCAAAAGGAGTAAGTGTCATGAGTCTAGTACGTTACGAACCATGGGGCATGTTGCAGCAAATCCGCCGGGACATGGACCGCATGATGGGTGAATCTGAGGCCAGTACCGCCAGTGACTGGGTACCGGCGGTGGATATTCGGGAAGACGAGCAGAGCTTCACTATCACCGCCGATGTGCCTGGGGTGGAGGCCAAGGATATCGAGGTGCATGCAGAAAACGGCATGCTCACCATCCGCGGTGAGCGGGAGTCGGAGAAGAAGGACGAACATGATGGCTACAAACGCATTGAGCGCCAATATGGCAGCTTCTTCCGCCGCTTCACCCTGCCGGATACCGCCGATACCGACAAGATCAGCGCCAAGAGTACTGGCGGGGTGCTGACCATCACCATCCCCAAGCACGAGCGAGTGCAACCACGCAAGATCACGGTTGAATCCTGATCTGCTCCTAATCCCCGGCCCGACAGGGCCGGGAACTCCCTTCCCCCATCATGGTCTCTACCCGCATCCTGTACAGCCACGGTGAACCCATGCGTAGCCTTGCCATTGTCCTTCTTCTGTTCTGCCTGCCCTTGCAGGCCGCCCTGCCCGCCACCGACAGCCAGGGCGAGCCCCTGCCCACCCTCGCCCCGATGCTGGAGCAGACCGTCCCGGGGGTAGTGAATATCTTCACCCGCACCCGGGTGCAGGTGCGCCAGAGCCCGCTCTTTTCCGATCCGATCTTTCGCCACTTTTTCGACCTGCCCAACCAGCAGCCCCGCGAGCGCCTGGAGCAGAGCCTGGGCTCCGGGGTGGTGGTGGACGCCGATAGCGGCATCATTCTCACCAACCACCACGTCACGCACCGCGCCGAAGAGATCGCCGTGCACCTGGCCGACGGACGCAGCCTCAAGGCCGAGTTGGTCGGCTCCGACCCGGAGACCGACATCGCGGTGCTGCGGGTGGAACCCGATGGGCTCTCGGCGGTAAATCTGGGCGACTCGGATCGCCTGCGCGTGGGTGACTTTGTGGTGGCTATCGGTAACCCCTTCGGCCTGGGACAGACCGTGACCTCGGGGATCGTCTCCGCGCTGGGGCGCTCCGGGCTGGGGATTGAGGGCTATGAAGACTTCATCCAGACCGATGCCTCGATCAACCCCGGCAACTCCGGTGGGGCGCTGGTCAATCTGCGCGGTGAGCTGGTCGGCATCAACACCGCGATCCTCTCTAAAAGTGGCGGGAATATGGGGATTGGCTTTGCCATCCCCATCAACATGGCCCATGAGGTGATGGATCAATTGCTCGAACACGGCAAGGTGCAGCGCGGTGAGCTGGGGGCCCAGGCACAGGATCTGTCCCCGGAACTGGCCGAGGCCTTCAATATCCGCCTGCCTCGTGGCGCCGTGGTCACCCAGGTAAGCGAGGGCTCACCAGCGGCCAAGGCCGGGTTGCAGTTGGGGGATGTGATCATCCGCATCAACGATCGCGAGGTGCAAAACGCCAGCGACGTACGCAATCGGGTTGGCCTGTTGCGCATCGGTCAGCAAGTGGAGATGACCGTGGTGCGTGAGCAACAACAACACACCCTGATCGCCACCATCGCCAAGCCGGAGCTGGCCGCCATCGACGGCGGGGAGCTGCACCCGCGTCTCGGCGGGGCAGTCCTCGCCAACCTCAAGGAACAAACGGTGCGCGGCACCGTGCAAGGGGTGGCGATTATTGAGGTGACCCCCGGCAGCCCCGCCCAGCGGGCCGGGCTACGCGAGGGGGACATCATCACCCAGGCCAACCGCCAGGCGGTAGAGAGCATCGACAAGCTACGCCAGGCCATAGGCAGCAATGAACGCCTGCTGCTCAACCTGCGCCGCGGCAATGGAGCGATGTTTTTGATGCTGCAGTAACACCAGGACATGCCTTAGGGCCTCAGGGGCT